>NZ_CP145904.1:3300000-3408714 GCF_036895565.1 Flavobacterium sp. KS-LB2
AAGTATGTTTCCTTGATTGTATTTTATAAGTCGTTGTTGAAGCGCTTTTTCGGCACTTTCAAACTGTTGCAATTGCTGGGAACAATCGATTATTCTTAAAAAATACTGTGAATTTAATGGAATCTCTTGCAGTAACTCTTCGTAGCTAATTTTTGCTTTTTCAAAATCGCCTTTGTCATAATAATACTGTGCTAATTGTTCGTTTTGTGAAAAACAAACCAATGAAAAAAACAGGGTAATATGTAGAAAGAGTTTTTTCATATTATTGCCATCCAAAATCAATATTTTTTTCTATGTTACTGAAGGTTAATTCATTTTTAGCATCGATTTTAGACCATTGAGTCTTGGCTTTGCTTTTTTTAGGAAAAAACTCATTTTCTCCTTTAGTGATACTTTTCTTTTTGGTTAAGAAATTATAACTTGATTCTTCAATTTCTCCCGATGATCTATGAATTGAAAAAGTATCATATCCAATAAGTACAAATTGATTGTTTTGAAATCTAAACGTATAATCATTAACGTTTATTTCCCAAGACCCACAACTCAAGAAATATCTTAGAGATAATTTCAACAAACCTCTAGAAATTTGAATGCCTTTACCGCTCAAAAAGGGATCCTCAAGACAAGTACTTTCTATATCTCCTTCAGGATGAATAGCAATTTTATTTTTTTTATCTAAATAAAACTTGTTTTCACTATTCTTAAATAAAACTAATAAAAACCTTGGATTAGTATTTAAAGTAGTTTCTCCTAAACCGTCATTCGCAATAAAATTTTCTTTATTTGTATCTTCTATGACTAAAACTAAATCATCTATTTTATCCGCATTTAAATCTCCTTGTGTTTTAGCAATTACCTTCCAATTTTTAGGCACGAAATCCATTTCGTTTTGGGCGAAAGCAAATAGCGAGAAAAACAAAGTACCATACAAAAAAATATTTTTCATCTTGAAAGTGTTCAGTATTCAGTGTTCAGTTTGCTAAACGGTGTATTGTCCAAAAAGCTAACTGAACACCGATCACTGAGGACTGAACACTAATTAATTTATAATATCAAACCCACAGTACGGACGCAAAACCTCAGGAATTACGATCCCCTCTGGAGTTTGGTAATTTTCTAAAATTCCAGCTAAAACTCTTGGCAAAGCCAATGCACTTCCGTTTAAAGTGTGTGCCAATTGATTTTTTCCGTCTTTATCTTTGAAACGCAATTTCAAACGATTCGCTTGAAAAGTCTCAAAATTAGAAACCGAACTGATTTCTAACCAACGATCCTGCGCTGTAGAAAACACTTCAAAATCATACGTCAAAGCCGATGTGAAACCCATATCACCACCACAAAGACGCAATATTCTATATGGTAATTTCAATTCTTGTAATATATTTTTAACGTGTTCTACCATTCCGTCCAACGCTTCATACGATTTATCAGGATGTTCAACACGTACAATTTCGACTTTATCAAATTGATGCAAACGGTTCAATCCACGTACATGCGCACCGTAAGAACCTGCTTCACGACGGAAACATGGCGTGTAAGCTGTAGTTAAAACTGGCAATTCACTTTCGTTTAAAATTACATCACGAAACAAATTCGTCACAGGAACCTCAGCCGTTGGAATCAAGTACAAATCATCGGTTTTATCATGGTACATTTGCCCTTCTTTGTCTGGCAATTGTCCCGTTCCATAAGCCGACGCTTCATTTACCATGTGCGGAACCTGAACTTCATTGTATCCTGCAGCCGTATTTTTATCCAAGAAATAATTGATCAAGGCACGTTGTAATCGTGCTCCTTTTCCTTTATAAACCGGAAATCCTGCACCCGTGATTTTTACACCCAATTCAAAATCGATGATGTCGTATTTTTTTACTAATTCCCAATGTGGTTGTGCTCCTTCATACAAAACTGGAATCTCTCCTTCTTCAAAAACGTTTAGGTTTTCCTCTGGTGTTTTTCCAATAGGAACAATATCCGCAGGAAGATTAGGCAATGTATATAATTTTTCTAAAAGTTCAGCGGCAAGTACTTCAGCAGTTTCCGCTAGCACTTTGCTTTTCTCTTTGTTTAAAATGGTTTTTTCTTTTAAGATTGCGGCTTTGGCTTTCTCGCCACTTTTCATCAATTCACCAATATCTTTGGATAATTTATTAGATTCGGATAAAATATTGTCAAGTTCCACTTGCGTAGCCCGACGTTTTTCATCCAGTTGTACCACCTCTTCAACAACACTTGTAGCATCGATGTTTCTCTTTGCCAAAGCCTTGATTACTTTTTCTTGATTCTCTCTAATAAATGCGATTTGTAACATAGCTTGATTTTTTTGCGCTAACTTTTTTAATAATGGAAGCAAATTTAAGGAAATGTTTGATAGTAACGGAACAAAGTACGGAACAAAGTTGAGAGGAAAAGCGATTTCGCTGTAGTAAAAAAAACAGAGCTTATAAATCGAACGTATTTGCTAGTTAAAAAGCATTTGTAGTTTGCTATTATTCATTAGGAATACTAAACATAAAGGTACATCCTTCGTTTTCCTTGCTATGAACCGAAATAGAGCCTTGATGCTTCTCTACAAAATCTTTACACAACATAAGACCAAGACCTGTGCCCAATTCTTCATGAGTTCCTGTAGTCGATTTTTTACTGTTAATATCAAAAAGCGTATTGATATTTTCAGACGATAGACCAATACCGTTGTCTTTTACATAAAACACGAATTGTTTTCTTTCTTTGTCCATCGAGATCGTTACTTGGCCGTTAGTATTGGTGAATTTTATCGCATTCGAAATTAAATTCCGAAAAATAGTTTCAAGCATATTAGCATCAGCCGTAACAAATTGTTCTAGTGGAATTTCAGACTTGATGGTAATGCTTTTATACTCGGCATGTTTCGATAGTAATGAGATGGTTCTATTAACAATGGCACTTACTTCAACTTTTGATGGGTTAAAATCAATACGTCCGGTTTGTGATTGTGCCCATGAAAGCAGGTTTTCTAAGAGAGAAAATGTATTCTTTGAGGATTGGTAAATCAGCTGAATAAACTCCTCACGTTCTTCATTAACAATGTTGTTTTCCTTTTCCAGTAACATTTCAGACAAACCCAAAATTCCATTAAAAGAACCTCTTAAATCGTGTGCTATTATAGAGAAAAAAGCATCTTTATCGCTCAATAGTTTTTTTATTTGAATCTCCTTTTCCTCTTGCAGCAACAATAAATATCCTACTCCACTGCTTATTAGAACCAGAAAAGTAATGAGAAAAACCATTTTCTGAGTAACGTCTGTCGAGTATAAACTTGTAGTTGTGTTAATCAAAGGGTAAATGATCCTAAAGAGCAAGACCACTAAGATTATCCCGTAATTGCACGCTAATAATCTCCTAAACAAACTAGTATGCAATTCTTTAAAAAATAGATACGTAGGCATCACTAACAAAATAAAAAAGAAAAAAGATGCTGCAGACACCCTTATATTACTATCGTATTCGAGCCAAACTACAATATAAAAACCTAGCAAAGCAATGATAAAAAGCACTAGTTGTATTAAGTGATTTTTTCTAGTACTTATTTTGACAATCATTAACATAGCAATAGACTCAAAATAATAACTCACAAAAAACAATGTATTGGGTACTAGGAAATTGATAGGACTATAACTCACAGTATCTGTCCTTACAAAAAAGGCTAGCCACCCAACAGCTTGAAAAATCTTGGAAAAACCAAATATTAAAAAGTGTTTTCTAGTATCGTTACGAAAATTAGAAAGTAAAAAAATAAATACAAGAATGGCAAGGGTAAAATTTCCCCAAAATAAAAAACCCATTGCACTCCGTATGTCAAGCGTAAATAATTTTAAAATTTGATTTAGAACTTCCATTTTTATAGTTATTAAAAAACATATCGGTCTTTACAAAATTAAGCATATTATACGTACAAAAATGAAATTAAAAAACTATTTATCAACTGATTTAACAGAACGAGAACGACTAAGTCCTCTTGATTTCATGACCCACAAATTCTTCCAAAACTGCAAACATATCGTCAACCGAAAGCACTTCTAAATCAGGATGGGTTTTTAAGAAATCAGCATTCAAATTCACTAGATTTTCTTCCAGTTCAAAAAAAGTGTCGTTGTTGAGCAAATCTCTAATCGGGTTTACGCCTTCGAGTTTTCCTTTGAAGAATTTTTCTCTTTTTACGCTACTCATTAATTTTACTTTTTTGGATTGTTGTTGGAACAATTCCAAATGCTTTTCCGCGCCAATTAATGCCAAACCTTCTTCTATTAATTCGTTTAGTTCTTTATTCCAACGGGAATTATACACAAATTGCGCAAAATTTCCTTCGGTGTATTGTGAAGTATAATAATCTAAATAATAACTCATTATGGCGTCTTCGTGAATCAAATCATCGTTTACGCCTTCCTCGCGCATTAAGTTGATTACCGAAATATTAGAGTGAATTACATCTTGGGGGTTCTCACTGTTAAAGGCTGTTTCTGAAATAATTATTCTACCGAATTCCATTTGTTTTGTATTTGAATATGTGCTGCAAATTTCGGGTAAATAAAAACAGAAATGAAATACAATGCGATTTATATGCTATCAGATTCGTTACTATTCTTTTTCTGATTCATTTTTGTAACCAAAGCTTTCAAACGTGCTGCTTTTTCTTTTTTTTCTTCTTGCAATTTCGCCTTTTTCCGATTCAGCAATTTGGTGTGTAAAGCCTTATTTTTGGTATTTTTTTCGGGTCCTTTGGGCATGAGTTGAAATCTTTTTAATTGTGTTTGCAAAGATAAAAAAACGACTTAAATAAAGCCGCTTCTCAACTGATTTGATAACCACAAAATAGTATGAGCACAGCACTCAAACTTCCTCGAAAAAAATTACTTACTAAAAAAGAATTCATGTATTGCAATTATCTCATTTCTTCCTATTTGAACTAAATCGTTAGTTTCTTTTAGAAAAATCCCTAAAGACCTTTCATTATAGATAAATTTCATTTCATTTGAATAATCTGTAACAACGTACATATCGCCAGATAATTCAAAAAATGGAACAACAAGCTTTCCATTAACTTTAACTCCTTTATTTACTATTTTGCCTTCAACTAATCTGTCTTTCACTAATTTATTATCATTAACGCCAGAAGCCACTTTAACGTAAGAAGTCATCATATTTATCCATTCGCTTTCATCTACTAAATACCATTTCACTTTATCAAAATTAACTCCATTCTCATTTACCCAGCCATTACTAGTAAACCCAAACAACACTTGTTTTTTACCATCGAGAACAGGCTTTTCTTGTGGCTTAAACTCCTGAATATTATACAGTATAACAGAAACTGAAGACATATCTTTTAATTTCTTTCCATCAAACGCTAATGTTTTTAATGAGAAGCTAGTCAACTCAGGGTGATTATTTAGTATCCATTGCGTCGCTTTTAATTCCGCCTGCTCTTTCATTTGCTCAACTGCAATAATACCAGCACCAATTGCCGCGATACCAGCAATAGCAGCAACGGCCGCAGTACCATTATTTTGAGCGTCCGCTTTTTTAGGAAGCAATAGGAGTACGATTATCAGAAATGTAATTAATTTTCTCATTTTTCAAATTGTGTTATTTTATCAACCCAGCAACTATTACTGTTTGTTTGTCAAATTTATCAAGACTAAAAAGCATTTCCTTACGGTTTTCCTCATTTTCATTAGAAAAATTTATGATCAGTTTGTTGCTTTGCTAAAGAAAAAATCTCTATTACGAGATCAATTTGATGAGATTTCTCCTTCGCCGGAATGACAAATGTTGTAGGAATTCTAAATGCCCTAGCCCCGATAGCAGTGAAAATCCTTATTGTTTTTGCTGCCAAAAACAATAAGATTGTAACGTATAGCGGGAAATAGCTCCTAATCCTTCGACTTCGCTCAGGATGACAATAAATAATTACTTATTTTTGCACTCAATAAAATTGAATCATGATACAGAATCCAAAAAGATATACAATTACAGCGGCATTGCCTTATACGAACGGACCGATTCACATTGGCCATTTGGCGGGGGTTTACGTGCCTTCTGATATTTATTCCCGTTACTTGCGTTTGCAAGGAAGAGACGTTTTGTTTGTGTGCGGAAGTGACGAGCACGGCGTGGCCATTTCGATGAAAGCCAAAAAAGAAGGCATTACGCCACAGGAAGTAATCGATAAATATGATGGAATAATCCGTAAATCGTTCTCTGATTTTGGAATTTCGTTTGATAATTATTCCAGAACTTCGGCTAAAATTCATCATGATACGGCTTCAGAATTTTTCAGAAAACTGTATGAACAAGGTGATTTTATTGAGGAAGTAACCGAGCAATTGTATGATGCAAAAGCAGATCAGTTCTTGGCAGACCGTTTTGTGGTAGGAACTTGCCCAAAATGTGGCAACGAAGAAGCCTACGGTGACCAATGCGAAAAATGCGGTTCAACCCTGAACGCTACGGATTTAATCAATCCAAAATCGACAATAACTGGAGAAACTCCGATTTTGAAATCGACGAAACACTGGTTTTTGCCTTTGGATCGTTATGAAGATTTCTTGAAAGAATGGATTCTCGTTGGACATAAAAATGACTGGAAACCGAATGTTTACGGGCAAGTAAAATCGTGGATTGACGGCGGATTAGAACCTCGTGCGGTAACTCGTGACTTAGATTGGGGAATTGACGTTCCTGTTGAAGGTGCCGAAGGAAAAAAATTATATGTGTGGTTTGATGCGCCGATTGGCTATATTTCATCTACCAAAGAATGGGCTTTGCGCGAAGGAAAGGATTGGGAACCGTACTGGAAAGATCAAGATACGAAACTGGTTCACTTTATTGGGAAAGACAATATTGTTTTCCATTGCATCATTTTCCCCGCGATGTTAAAAGCTGAAGGAAGTTATATTTTACCGGATAATGTGCCTGCAAATGAGTTCTTGAACTTAGAAGGAAACAAATTATCTACGTCTAAAAACTGGGCGGTTTGGTTGCACGAATATTTAGAAGAATTCCCAAATCAGCAAGATGTTTTGCGTTATGCGTTGACATCAAACGCTCCTGAAACCAAGGATAATGATTTTACCTGGAAAGATTTTCAGGCGAGAAACAATAATGAATTGGTGGCGATTTACGGGAATTTCATTAATCGTGTCGTGGTTTTAACCAATAAATATTACAACGGAATTGTTCCGCAGCCGAACGAACTTTCGGAAGTAGACGAAGCGACTTTAACAGAATTGAAAGCCTATCCAGCTGTGATTTCGAGTTCTGTGGAACGTTATAGATTTCGTGAAGCATTGAGCGAATTGATGAATGTAGCTCGATTAGGAAATAAATATTTAGCCGATGAAGAGCCTTGGAAAGTGATCAAAGACAATCCAGAACGCGTTCAAACACAAATGTATGTGGCGTTGCAAATTGCTGCGGCTTTAAGTTCACTTTGCGAACCTTTCTTACCCTTTACCGCTAAAAAATTATCAAGAATTCTAAAAATAGAAAGTCCGTTGAACTGGAATACGATTGCTCAAAATTCTGATTTGATTCCAGCAGGACACCAAATTGGCGAAGCGGAATTATTGTTTGCTAAAATTGAAGACGAGGAAATCCAAAAACAAATCGACAAACTGGAAGCAACTAAAACTGCCAATACTGCCGAAAACAAAAAAGCAGAACCACAAAAAGAAGCGATTCAATTTGAGGATTTTGCCAAAATGGATATTCGTACAGGAACCATCTTGGAAGCGGAAAAAATGCCAAAAGCCAGCAAACTTTTGATTTTAAAAGTAGATACTGGAATTGATGTTCGCACTATTGTTTCAGGAATTGCCGAGAGTTTTAAACCAGAAGATATTATTGGTAAAAAAGTTACTGTTTTAGTGAATTTGGCTCCAAGAAACCTTCGTGGCGTAGAAAGTCAAGGAATGATTTTGATGACTACGAATGCTGAAGGGAAACTGGTTTTTGTAAATCCAGATACCGATGGCGTTGCAAACGGAGAGACAATAAATTAAGGAATTTATAAAATGAAAATAAAAAAGCCGCAATTAGCTTTAATTGTTGGAATAATCTGCATTTCGATATTTCCAATATTAATAAAACTTCGGTTAACACCCGGGCTAATTTCGGCTTTTTATAGAATGGCAATTGCAGCAACCTTGCTACTGCCTTATGTCATAATTACAAAAAAATTCAAGCTCCCAACAATCAAGCTCTTAATTCCTGCTATAATTTGCGGAATTTTATTTGCCTCAGATGTTGCCGTTTGGAATATTGCCATCCAAGAATCTAGCGCTACTCAGGCTTCACTGCTTACTAATTTATCGCCGCTTTGGGTAGGCATAGGCTCCTTCTTATTTTTAAAAACTAAACCCGCTCTTAATTTCTGGATTGGAACCCTAGTCTCATTATTCGGAATGATTATGCTGGTTGGTTTCGAGTTTTTTATCAAACTGAATTTCGACACCGCTTTTCTTTTAGCAGTACTGTCGGGTATTTTATATGCTATTTACTTACTGGTCAGCAAAAAAGTACTTTCTAAAGTGGATGTCCTTTCGTTCATGACCATCAGTCTCATTTCTTCAAGCCTATATTTAGGAATTCTCTGTTTAATGCTAGAAGAACCTTTTTCCGGATTTTCTGATGCTGGTTGGCTGGTCCTGTTGATCCAGGCAATAGTTTGCCAATTATTAGCATGGCTATCGCTCAGTTATGCAACACAACACATGCGCGCCACAAGAGTGTCTTTGAGTTTGCTCAGTCAAGCCGTTTTGACTTCTATTTTAGCTTGGTTGTTTTTAGATGAAATAATCACACTGCAAATGATTATCGGAGGAATTATTTTACTTTTGGGAATCCGAATCACCTTTTATTCTAAATCAATTTCAATGAAAAAAGTCTTTTCCAAAGCAGGGGAAAGTTAAAAGTAAAACTCAATACTTATCAAAATAAAATAAAAATGAACCTAAAAGTAATTGCTTTCGACGCTGACGACACCTTATTTATCAATGAAACTTATTTTGATGAAACCGAGAAGAAATTCTGTGGTTTGATGGAAGATTATTTGTCACATCAAGGAATTTCCAAAGAATTATTTAAAGTTGAAATTGACAATCTGAAATTATACGGTTATGGAATCAAAGGCTACATTCTCTCGATGATTGAGGCTGCGATGACTATTTCGAATAATACACTTCCTATAGAAATTATTGAAAAAATCATTCAATACGGAAAAGAATTACTGGAAAAACCGATTGTTTTGTTGGAAGGTGTTGAGGAAACTTTAGCCGCTTTACACGGAAAATACAAATTAGTAGTTGCCACCAAAGGCGATTTATTAGACCAACGAAGAAAGTTACACAATTCAGGTTTGGGTCATTATTTTCATCACATCGAAGTCATGTCTGACAAGCAAGAAGTTGATTATACCGACTTGATAAAACGATTAGAAATACAACCTTCGGAATTTTTTATGATTGGCAATTCCTTAAAATCAGATGTCTTGCCTGTTTTAGCTATTGGCGGTCACGCAGTTCATATTCCATTTCATACCACATGGGCACATGAAAAAATTGACCATAAAGTGGAACACGAAAATTTCAGCTCTTTTGAAAAAATAACAGAAGTTTTGAAAATGTTGGAATAATTAAAAAATATTAATAAAAAAACTACTAAACTTACTTATAACTAAGCCATTAAACCTCTTAAAAACATCGTTCATACCAATTCTTTTTTTAATTTAAATTACTCCTTTTTAATAGAAAAAAGTGACTTAACTAAAGTAAATGAGCGTTTATTTATTTATTTAACATTTTTTTAAAAAAATAATTTTTTTCTTATATTTTTGGTAAAACATTGATTTTTAGATTATTATTGCGAAAAAGAAATTTCATTTTTTATAAGATTATTATTAATGTTTACATAATTAACAGTTACGGTTTTTTAATTAAAAATTGTGATGTAAATTTGTACCGAATTTAAAGAATAAAATTATGAAAAAAATCATACTTACGTTAGTTTTTGCCTCTGCAATGACAACTTTGAGTGCTCAAACAGAAAATGTAGAAAGCGCAAGTACAGGAAATGACTTTAACAAATGGTCTATTGAGTTAGCTGGTGGTTTTAATAAGCCAACCCGAAAAATGACGCCAGGATATAGAACGTCAGTAGTAAGCCCATATGTTGCTGATCTTGGAGTTAGATACATGGTTAATAACAAATTTGGTTTTAAAGCTGATTTTGGATACAACAGTTTCACAGAAGGTGATAACTCAGCTGCATTTGATACAAAATATTACAGAGTAGACTTGCAAGGTGTTGCTAACTTAGGAAGAATCATGAGTTTTGAAACTTGGACTAAATCTATTGGTTTATTAGGTCATGCTGGAGTTGGTTTGTCATTTTTAGAAAGAAAAGACCCTACTTATGCAAAAGATAGAATGGGTAACTTGATGGCTGGTATTACAGGTCAAATCAAATTATCTAATAGAGTATCATTAACGGGTGATTTCACAACTATAGTTCATGGTAGACAATTTTATGCTTTTGACGGAGCTAGTTCAGGAAGTTCTAAAGGAATTTCTGGACCTCTTTTCAATGGTACAGTAGGTTTAACAGTTTACCTAGGTAAAAACGAAAAACATGCTGACTGGGTTTTCGATAATGAGGATAAGTTTGATGCAATTGACGCAAGATTCATGGCTATCGAAAATAAAATGTTAGACACGGATAAAGATGGTGTAGCAGATTATTTAGATGAAGAAGCTAATACACCTGCAGGTGCAATGGTTGATACTAAAGGAAGATCAATTGACAAGAACAACAACAAAGTTGCTGATGATACTGAAGCATACATTTTGAAAAACTATGCTGCAAATACTGGTGATGGTTCTGTTGTTTACAACAATGATTTGATCAAAAGTTTAATCAACGGTGGTTATGTTGCAGTTTATTTTGATTACAACAAATCAACACCAACAAATGTTTCTACAGAAGGTACTGATTTCATCTTAACGTACTTAAGAAATAATCCTACTGCTTCAGTTGACATTATTGGTCACGCTGACGAATTAGGAAGATCTGCATACAATGATAAATTATCTGCTGCAAGAGCAAATAATGTAAAAAATACTTTAGTAAAAGCTAATATCGATGCATCAAGACTGAATGTAGTTGCTGCTGGTGAAGATACTTCAGTAGATAAAAATTCTGACGCTGCAAGAAAATTAGTAAGAAGAGTTACTTTTATAGTAAAATAATTCTTTCTCAATAAGTTCAAAAACCCTAAAGGAAATTCTTTTAGGGTTTTTTTTATACATTTTCATACCGCATGAAAATTTTTTTCCCCATGCTTTAAACTAAAGATTATACTGAAACGGATTTAAGATTTAAAAGATTAGCCTTACTTTTGAAGATAAATAAATTCCCCATTTTGAAAACCCTTTTAGATATAGAAAATTGGCCTAGAAAAGAACACTTTCATTTTTTCAGACAATTTGAAGAACCTTTCTTTGGTGCCACAGTTGAAATTGACTGTACAAAAGCTTATGCTATTGCAAAGGATATAAATGTATCCTTTTTCATCTATTATTTACACAAAACCTTGGTTGCCGTTAATGCTACCGAATCGTTTCGCTATAGGATTTCCGATGATAAAATATATGTTTGTGACCAGATTGATGTTTCTGCTACTATTGGCCGAGAGGACGGGAGTTTTGGATTCTCTTTAATCGAATACAATGCAAATTTTGAGATTTTTACCGCAAATGCCTTAGCAGAAATCGATAGAATACAAAACACAACCGGACTTTTTACCCGAACGTTTAATGAAGACAACGTGGTTCACTTTTCGGCGATTCCGTGGTTGGATTTCACTTCATTGTCACACGCTAGAAGCTATACTTTTCCCGACAGTTGTCCAAAAATTTCTTTTGGAAAAATGAAAATTGCAGAAAACGGTAAGAGAACCATGCCATTGTCCATTCATGTGCATCATGGATTAATAGACGGTTTGCATTTAGGTCAATTTGTAGATTTTTTACAAAACATTATGAATCAGTAATTTATGTTTTTTTTTGTAACTTTACTTAAAACATACTGCCATGCTATCAAAAAATATAGAATACGCGCTGAACAATCAGATTCGAATTGAAGCTGAATCATCACAAACCTATCTTTCTATGGCTTCATGGGCAGAAACTCATGGTTTAGAAGGAATTTCAAAATTCATGTATGCACAATCTGATGAAGAAAGAGCACACATGCTAAAACTAATCCGCTACGTAAACGATCGAGGTGGTCATGCTAAAGTAAGTGAATTAAAAGCACCGAAAACTAGCTATGGAACATTTAAGGAAATGTTTGAAGAACTTTATAAACATGAAGTTTTTGTTTCTGATTCAATTAACAAACTAGTTGACGTTTCGTTTTCTGAAAAAGATTATGCCACACACAACTTCTTGCAATGGTATGTAGCCGAACAAATTGAAGAAGAAGCTCAAGCAAAACTTATTTTGGATAAAATAAACTTAATAGGAGACGACAAAGGTGGTTTGTATTTATTTGACAGAGATATGCAACAACTAACTTTAGATACTACATCCAAATAATCAAATATAATCTAGACTACAACTTGATTTTAATTTTTTAGAAATTGAGTAAAAAAAAGAAAAATAAGGATAAAAATAAGGATAAAAAAAAGTTCCTTAAAAATGGATCTGATAAAGAAAACCTGAAGTCCAAGTGTTGTGAAAAATATAAAAAAGGAGAACATAATCGTTGTGAAAACTGTCCTAAATTTGATCTAATCAAAAAAGCAAAATAAACAGTGCCTGCAATAGCATCGGTATTGGTAATCCATAAAAAAACCATCGATGCTAATTCGATGGTTTTTTTGTTTGATCTTCTGACACAGCTTAAAGCATTATAACAGCCTTAAAATGAATACTATATTATTTTCCCAAGAGCAAAACTTCATTAGCAACAATTTCAGTAACATAGCGTTTCTCACCATTTTTGTCGTCATAACTTCTATGGGTTAGCTTTCCTTCGATTCCTATTTCCTTTCCTTTAATCACATATTTTTCAATAATATCAGCCGTTTTCCCCCAAGCGGTAACACGATGCCATTCGGTTTGTTCTACTTTATCCCCGTTTTCTTTATAATAGACATCATTAGTGGCTATGCTTACGGTTGCTAATTTTTTTCCTCCGTCTAAAGTTTTTACTTCTGGATCTTGACCTACTCTTCCGATTAATTGTACTCTGTTTTTCATGGCGTGTAAATTTAAATATTAGTGTATATAATTTATATGTTAAAACGTTCATTCGAATCAACATGGCAAAGATGCGATAGGTTCAAATCTTTATTCGGTTGCTAACTACTTACTTTCGGTTGTAACTATTTGTAAACGTTTGTAAATGGGAAAAATTAGTTACATTTGTTGAAAATCAACTTTTTATGCAAGCCAAAATAAACAAAGTAGAATTACGAAATCTAGCTTTTGATGATTACAAAGAACTTAAAAATTCGATGGTTGAATCCTATCCAGAAATGGTAGGTTCGTACTGGAGAGAACATCACATAGAAAAAATATTGAGCATTTTCCCAGAAGGACAACTCGTGATTTTAGTAGATGGAAAAGTAGTTGGCTCAGCATTATCGCTAATTGTTGATGAAAGTTTAGTGGATAAAAACCATAATTACGCTGACATAACTGGAAAATATACTTTTTCGACTCACAATCCAAAAGGAGATGTTTTATACGGAATAGATGTTTTTATACATCCAAATTACAGAGGACTACGCCTTGGAAGACGTTTATATGATGCCCGAAAAGAGTTGTGTGAGCAACTGAATTTAAAAGCCATCGTTTTTGCCGGAAGAATACCTAATTACGGTCAACATGCTGAAAAACTCACTCCAAAAAATTACATCGAAAAAGTAAAACGAAAAGAGCTACACGACCCCGTTCTTTCTTTTCAATTGAGTAACGATTTCCACGTGATTCGAGTAATGAAAAATTATCTGGAAGGAGACACAGACTCTAAGGAATTTGCTGTTTTATTGGAATGGAATAACATCTATTATGACGAAAGTCCAAAATTAATAAACCTCAAAAAAAGCGTCATCCGCTTGGGATTGGTGCAGTGGCAAATGCGTCAACTGAATAATCTAGAAGCTTTATTTGAACAATGCGAATTTTTTGTAGACGTCGTTTCAGGATATGGAAGTGATTTTGCACTGTTTCCAGAACTGTTTACGGCACCTTTAATGGCGGATTACAATCACTTATCAGAAGCCGATGCGATAAGGGAATTAGCCAAACATACAGAGCCTATTCACAAACGTTTCCAAGAATTAGCTATTTCTTACAACATCAACATCATTACGGGAAGCATGCCGTATTTAGAGAACGGCACGTTATATAATGTTGGTTTTCTTTGCAAAAGAGACGGAACTTCAGAGATGTATGCCAAAATTCACGTTACTCCAAACGAGGTGCAACATTGGGGAATGACTGGCGGATCTCAAATTAAAACATTTGACACCGATTGTGGAAAAATAGGAATCATGATTTGTTACGACGTTGAATTTCCAGAACTTTCAAGATTATTGGCAGATGAAGGAATGAATATTTTATTTGTACCGTTCTTAACTGATACTCAAAATGCCTATACCAGAGTCAAACACTGCGCACAAGCAAGAGCGATAGAAAACGAATGTTATGTAGCTATTGCAGGTTGTGTGGGAAATCTTCCAAAGGTGAACAACATGGACATTCAATATGCACAATCAGCAGTATTTACTCCTTCTGACTTTGCTTTTCCAAGTAACGGAATCAAAGCCGAAGCCACACCAAATACAGAAATGACACTGATTGTAGACGTAGATTTAGATTTACTGAAAGAACTTCACGAACATGGAAGCGTACGAATTCTAAAAGATCGTAGAACTGATTTATACGACATCAAAAAAATAAATCCATGAACAAAACCTGCTTAGAATGTGGAGAAAAGATTGTAGGACGGGAAGACAAAAAATTCTGCAGTGACGGCTGCCGAAATGCCTATAATAATAAAATAAACAAAGACAGTACTAATTTTATGCGCAACATCAACAATAAGTTGCGCAAAAATTACCGCATTCTATCTGAAATTAATATCGACGGAAAGTCCAAAACTACTCGGGCAAAACTCCTGAGCAAAGGCTTTGATTTTGAATTTTTTACGAATATTTTACAAACCAAAACTGGAAATACCTACTATTTCCTATATGACCAAGGCTATATGCTTTTGGACAATGATTTTTATATGCTAGTCAAAAAAGACATTTAAATACCACAACCCCAAACCTATCTAACCAAAAATGAAAAAAGATTATTCCTCAATTTTTGCCAGTTTATTTCTCCTAGGAATTCTAGGATTGATTTACTTTACCATGATGCCACATTGGACTTCAGATGAAGAAGGCTCTCTTTCTGAATTTTCGACCAAAAGAGCTTTAAACCAAGTAGAAGCCATTTCAAAACAACCTCATTATGTTGGTTCCAAAGAACATGAAGTGGTTGCTAATTATCTCGTAAAAGAGCTGAACAAGTTAGGACTGGAAACTTCTGTTCAAGAAGGATATACCTTGAGTGATTGGGGAAATTTAGTACAATCAAAAAACATATTGGCTCGAATAAAAGGAACTTCTAATTCTAAAGCGTTGTTATTGCTTTCCCATTATGACAGCGCACCACATTCTTACTCTAAGGGCGCAAGTGACGCAGGTTCCGGCGTAGCGACGATTCTGGAGAGTGTTCGTGCTTTTTTATATTCCAAAACCCCACATAAAAACGATATCATTATTCTGTTTTCAGATGCGGAAGAATTAGGGTTAAATGGCGCAGCATTATTTGTAACCAAACACCATTGGGCAAAAGAAATAGGTTTGGTGCTTAATTTTGAAGCGCGTGGTTCATCCGGACCTAGCTATATGTTGATGGAAACCAACAAGGGAAATGCAGGATTAGTAAAAGAGTTTGCTGCTGCAAAAGCGACTTTTCCCGTTTCAAATTCCTTGATGTACAGCATTTATAAAATGTTACCAAACGATACTGATTTGACTGTTTTCAGAGAACAAGGAAATATTCAAGGGTATAATTTTGCTTTTATTGATGACCATTTTAATTATCATACTGCTCAGGACGACATCAATCATTTGAACAAAAATACATTAGCACATCAAGGCACGTATTTAATGCCATTGCTGAACTATTTCTCAAATGCCGATTTAAATACGACTCAAGCCAGCGAAGATTACGTCTATTTTACCATTCCATATACATTTATAAGTTATCCTTTCAGCTGGGTTTTACCAATGGTGGTAATCGCATTAGCACTATTTATTTTTCTACTTTTTTTAGGACGAGCCAAGCGCATCTTATCTTTCCGCGAAATTGGAAAAGGATTTATTCCGTTTTTTGGTTCCCTGATTATTACTGGATTAATTACTTTTTTTGGATGGAAAGGATTATTAGCCGTTTACCCGCAATACAATGATTTACTCAACGGATTTACATATAACGGACACGCTTACATTGCAGCATTTGTACTTCTGGCTTTGGCGATAAGCCTAGTGTTTTACAACCGTTTTTCTGCCAAGAAAGTGACTATGAATCATTATGTAGCACCATTATTTATTTGGATTGTGATTAATGGAGGGCTAGCTTTCAGTTTACAAGGAGCTGGATTTTTGATTATTCCGGTCTATTTTGGATTATTTTTATTCGCTGCATTTATTATTACCCAAAAATCCCGCAAAATACTAAGTCTTATTTTTAGCATTCCGGCCTTGATAATCATAGCGCCATTCATACAGATGTTTCCTATTGGTTTGGGATTAAAAGTGTTGTTTGGAAGTGCAATTCTTACCGTTTTGACATTCACATTATTGTTGCCTGTTTTTGGGACTTTCGCCAAAAAAGGAATCTGGTCTTTAGTGTTTTTTGTGCTTGCCATTGGCTTTTTTGTGAAAGCGCATTCTGAATCTGGTTACGAATATGGAAAAGCCAAATCAAACAGCTTATTGTATGTCTATGATGCAGATACGGACAAAGCCAATTGGGTTACGTATGACACCAATCTTGATTCCTGGACCAAAAGCTATTTAGGTGAAAACCCAAAAGACGCATCCATTTTGAACGAAACACCATTGTTCAGCAAATATAATTCTGGTTTTACGTATGCTGCCGAAGCTCCTAAAAAAGACATTCTAAAACCAAGTATAGCGTTTCTTGAAGACAGAATTGTAGGCAATCAAAGGTATTTGAGAATAAAAATTTCCCCGAATCGAAACGTCAACCGCTATGATATTTTTGCCAATGAAAAAATGGCGATTCATAATTTCAAAGCGAATGGCGTGACCACATTAGGCCAGAAAAATTCACTTTACCAACGTAAAGGGAAGAAAATATTGAGTTATTATGTCGTTGGAAACGCACCTTTGGAAATGCAGTTCAGTGTAAATTCCTCAACGGTTTTTGATATGGAATTGATGGAAAGTTCTTTTGATTTAATGACTAATCCTTTATTTGGAATAGCCAAAAGAGAAAATTGGATGATGCCAACACCTTTTGTTTTGAATGATGCGGTAGTAATCAAACAAAAAATAAAACCAACACCAGTTGTGGTTGCAAATGCTTTGGATACAGCTATCAATCCTATGGCTAAAGATAGTTTGAAAGTTGTGAAAGACAGTTTGAAAGTCAAATAATTTAAACACAAAATGACAAAAATTAGTATTCTGGGTTGTGGCTGGTTGGGTTTTCCTTTGGCGAAAGCTTTACTTTCAAAAGGATTTTCAGTAAACGGTTCGACGACTTCGACAGAGAAATTAGCCGTATTGGAAAATGCAGGAATTCAACCTTTTTTAATTGCGCTTTCAGAAAATAAAACGACTGGGAATCTAACTGATTTTCTGGAGAATTCTGAAATTTTAATCATCGATGTTCCGCCAAAACTTCGCGGTTCAGGAACAGAAAATTTTGTTTCGAAGATTAGAAATGTAATTCCGTTTATAGAAAAATCATCAGTCGAAAAAGTGCTTTTCATCAGTTCAACATCGGTCTATAATGATGATGGTGCTTTTGTTACTGAAGAAACAATCCCGAAACCGGATACTGAAGGCGGCAAACAATTACTGGAAACCGAACAGCTTTTGCAAAGCAATATAAACTTCAAAACAACGGTATTGCGTTTTGGCGGCTTAATTGGCGAAGACCGTCATCCGATAAAATTCCTAGCTGGCCGTGAAAATTTAGACAATTCTGATGCACCGATTAATTTAATTCATCAGGAAGATTGTGTGGGTATTATTCTAAAAATCATTGAAAATGATGTGTGGAATGAAACCTTCAATGCGGTCGCTCCATCTCATCCTTCAAGAGAAATGTATTATACTCAGAAAGCACTAGACTTGAATTTGGCTTTGCCAAAATTTAATCATAAAAATCCATCTATAGGAAAAACAATTTTGAGTACTAAAATAGAAACCGTTTTAAATTATACTTTTACACAACCAAATTTATAACGTGAGAACTAAAATTAAAAATGCCGTTTCGTCTAAAGTTAATGCTATTGGATTGCCTATTTTAGCTTTGTGCTGGGTTAGTTTTTTTTGGGGAACTACTTGGATTGCTTCAAAAGAGGGCGTAAAACACATGCCAGCTTTACAGCTCGCTGCCATTAGACAATTCATTGGCGGATTGCTATATATTTCTTTTTTCCTATTCAAAAAAACACCTTGGCCAAAAGGAAAACAATGGAAAACCATTATTATTTTAAGCATCCTTAATTTTGTTTTGAGTAACGGATTAAGCACTTGGGGAGTGAAATACATCAGTAGCGGACTTGGAGCAATCATTGGCGCTATTGTTCCTTTATGGATTGTAATTATTACTTTTTTTAAGGGAGAACGATTGGCTCGATTAACGGTTATTGGTTTAATTATTAGTTTTGGTGGCGTTTGCGTTATCTTTTATGATCATTTGAGTGATTTTATGATTCCTGATTTTAGATTTGGGATTATATTGTCATTAATAGCTACGTTAACTTGGGCATTTGGCTCGTTATATACAAAGAAAAAAGCAGCTAGTTTTAATCCTTATTTTAGTTTGGGACTGCAAATGTTTATATCCAGTATTTTAATTTTTGCGTACAATGGAGCAACGGGAACTTCTGTTAGTTTGAGTGCTATTCCAGCTATTTCGTGGTGGTCTATTGCTTATTTAGTTGTTTTTGGTTCTGTACTTACTTTCATTGCCTTTATCTATGCGCTTCAAAATCTTCCTGCTGAAATAAGCAGTATTTATGCCTATATCAACCCAATTATAGCCGTGATTCTAGGTGCTGTGATTTTTGGTGAAGTCCTCAATGCTGCCATTGCAATAGGCGGTGGCGTTACATTGTTTGGATTGTATCTGGTGAATTATTCGTTGAGGAAAGGCCGGAAAATAGTATAGCAAACTTCTATTTAAAAAATCAAAGTCTTCGCTGTTCAAAGCTATAAATTGTCTTGATTAGTAACCAAATACAACAATTATATTTAGTCGTAGTATATAAATAGTAATGCTTTTACAAAATATCACTAAAAGTGGGTATTTTATTTACATTCTATTTTTTATAGGTTTGTATTTACTTAAGAAGTAATAACTTTTGAATAAAATTATGAAACAAACCACAAACCACAAACCACAAACTAAAAAACTACATTAATAAGTTACTACTCTTATTTGTTGTGGCCTTTACGCTGAGTAATTGCACTCAAGATACTTTAGACAAAGATGAAAACTCTACTATTGAAGCTTCAAAAAATGAAATCTCATTCAAAGAGTTTAAAAACAAAACTGGATTAAAAAATTTTAAAAAAACCATTAGTTTACCAGGAGAATCTCTAAACGACCAAGCAAAAAAAACTGGTCAAAATCATAGCGTTTTAAATGATTTTAATATTGATACTACTTATATTAAACAATGTATAATACAAAATAAAACGACATACACTTTTAAAATTATTCCAAAAATAATTACCAGAAATAGTATTTTTAATCTTGTCGTGTATAATAAGGATGGCGTTTGGGAGACATCAATCATCGAAATGATACCTACAAAACAAAATTTAAAAGACCTTATTACAGGTAATACAAAACAATTTAGAGGTAAAATGAGACTTGTTTATCAGTCAACTCAAAATCAAAAAAACAGCACTAAATTATCAGAAAGAGCGTCAGATATAGGTACCGGCTACACTACCATTTTTGTGACTGGAAATAGGCATTGCACACGTGACGGAGATTGCTTAAGCGGCATCTGTGACAACTGTAATCGCTGTGTAGACTATTACGCTTTTAGAGTACCTGTACAAGGTGAAGCTGTAGAAGCTCTTGTAGAATCTCCAAATTTTGGATCTCAAGGTGGTGGTGGAAATGGCGTTAATTTAACTGATCCTAGCGGTTATGTTATAGACCCTAACTTATTTGATTTAACTGACCCAAGAGCTTATCTTATGCTACAAAAGGCAGAGTACGCTGCAGCATTTTGGGCTGAACTTCCAGATACTTTAAAAACATGGGCAGTTGATAATGTAGATCAATACACTACTATTCTTAATTTATATTTAAATAATGTTACGCCAGAAAATAAAGTTATTGCTATGGAGCAAATCAATTTAAGTTTTCAACAAAACAACATTGATGTTTCATGGGAAGAATATAAAGAAATACATGATTATCTTACCAATAGTTCAGATCCACTAAAAAATGAAATTGTAAAAAACTGGGTTAGTATAAAAAAAGAACTACTATTAAGACCTGCCCTATTACTTAATATCCCTTGCAGTGAAATTCCGAAATGGCAAGAACTAATACAGTTCACACCACCTCAATCAGTAAAAAATAAAATACAATCTCTAGATAATCAATCATTATTTACTGATTACAAAATTCAATATTTAGAACATGCAAAAGGTGCAGCTATAAATTTAGATTATTTTCCGGTTACAATTAACAGTTTACCAACAAACCCAAATACTGGGCAAAAATTCTCACCAAAAGAATTTTTAAATTATGTTCGCTTAAAAATTAATTCTTTTGTAGACACTACCATTTCAAGTTTTAGCCCAACAACATTAAGTACAGGGACTAATGAAACACAATTATGGAACTCTACAAATCCCCTTGGTGCTATCATTCATATTAACATACCCTTACCTGCTGGTGACGGCTCTGTTATATGTTCTGAAACAGACCCTAATCATTGGATTTTTACAACACTTGAAGTCCCTTATTGGCCAGGAAACAACAACAACGACGATGGTATTCATCCTGTGAGTGGAAATAGGGAGTTCGGCTTAATAGAAAATTCAAACGGCACCTTTACTTTCTACACTCGTGGAGTGGATAGAATGACTGATGGGTTTGACTCAACTATTGCTGAAAACGGTAACATATTTTTTGGAAGTCCTTTTGCTAAACCTGATATATTGTGGAATAGTTTAAAGACAAAAATATTTAACTTTGTACAAAATAACGGAGGTAATTCCGTAGCGCCAACAACCTCTCAAAATAAAATTTATAGACCAGATTGGACAAAAGTTCGTCAAGTTTTAAGAGGAGAGGTATCGATAAATAATTTAGGCTGTAATTAGAAATTTGATCATGGAAAAATATATAAATCGTTTAAAAAATACATTTTTAATATTTGGTTGTTTGACTTTGATTTTATTTTTACTGCACGAAAACAAACTACTTGTTCATGATATTAAGGGCTATCTAATGGCATTTGAAACTATATTGTTTTTTATTTTCATAGTTTCACTATATTCATTCTTTATTTTATCAGATATTCAAAAAGACAAATTTATTTATCTGAGTTGGTTCAATTATATTCTACTAATTGCTTCTCTTTTATCTTTTAGCTACTGGGGTATAATCTATCAAGATGCATTAGCGCTTCTTTTTCCGGCTTATTTTGCAATTATGACTATAATTAATTTAATAGTAATGTCAATCGTCTATCTAATCAAAAAAACAGGAGGTCAATATTTTTTTAAAGATTGGATTTTTTTTGTGGGCTTGATCGTTTTTTATATTGCCTATGGTATTATAAACAGGGAAATTAATTCTTAAACAAAGAAAAAGCGGTTTTAAATTTTATTTACAACCGCTATAATTACAACATAAGTATACAGATTTATCAACTTTCGCCTATTGAACAAGTAGCATTCAGTATTATGAAAACAAGCTTTAGGGTTTGTAATGTGACTTAATGGGTCTTTTCTGCAACGATAAAATTTATGTATCACTATTACAGTGCAGAACAATTAGTTCATAAAAAAACCCATTCTTGCGAATGGGTTTTGCTATAAATAGAAGTCAATTACCAGATTCTTACACGCTTTTCAGGTGCAATATACATTCCGTCAGTTGCTTTGATATCGAACGCTTTATAGAACGTATCTATATTTTGCAAAGGAACATAAGCACGATACATTCCTGGAGAATGCGGGTCTGTTTTTACTTGATTTTTCAAGGCTTCATCACGCATTTTTGAACGCCAGATAGTTGACCAAGAAATAAAGAAACGTTGTTCTGGAGTATATCCGTCGATTAATCCCGGATTTCCGTTTTCTTTCAAATACAATTGTAAACCATCATAAGCAGCATTTACACCACCTAAATCTCCAATATTTTCACCCAATGTAAATTTACCATCTACGAAAGTTCCTGGAATTGGTTCCAACGCACTGTACTGAGCAGCAAGTGCTCCAGTCAAAGCTGAGAATTGTTTCAAATCTTCGGCAGTCCACCAGTCTACTAAGTTTCCATCAGCATTGTAACGGGAACCTGAATCGTCAAAACCATGAGATATTTCATGCCCAATAACCCCACCGATTCCACCATAATTTACGGCTTCATCCGCTTGGTAATTGTAAAAAGGCGGTTGCAAAATAGCTGCCGGAAATACAATTTCATTGTTTGATGGATTGTAATACGCGTTTACCGTTTGTGGTGACATTCCCCATCTTTCTTTATCAACAGGCTTTTTCAACTCGGCTAAGTTTTCTTCAAAACGCCATTTTGCCATGTTTTTAGCATTTTCAAAATAGGTTCCACCTTCTTCTGGACTTTTAATCGTCAAGGCTGAATAATCTTTCCATTTGTCAGGATAACCAATTTTAATTCTTGATTTATGCAATTTAGCAAGCGCGCTTACTTTTGTTTCTGCAGACATCCAAGATAAATTATTGATTCTGTTTTCGAAAGCCAAGAAGATGTTTTTAATCATTTTTTCAGCTTTTACTTTGGCTTCAGCCGGAAATTTTTTCTCTACATATAATTTCCCTAAAGCTTCTCCAACTGCTCCATTGATGGTTTGAAGTGCTCTTTCATCACGTGGTCTCTGGCTTACAGCACCCGTTAACGTTCTTCCGTAAAACTCCCAGTTGGCGTTTTCAATTTCAGTTGATAATTGACTAGAAGCTCTGTTCAACAAACTCCAACGCATGTAGGCTTTCCATTCGTCTACTTTGTTTTCTTTCAACATACTTTCTAGCGCCGTCATGTATTTAGGTTGCGATACAATCACGGTATCTACTTTTGTTAGTCCAATTTTTGTGAAATAATTATTCCAATTGATAGACGGAGTTAATTTACTCAATTCAGCCAAAGTCATTGGATTGTATGACTTACGACGGTCTCTACGTTCTACTCTATCCAATCTTGGTTTAGACATTGCAGTTTCAAGAGCTAGTATTTTCTCCGCATTTAGTTTGGCAACAGCCGGTTTATCACCTAGATATTGCAACATTTTAGCAACGTGTAAAACATATTTTGCACGTTTCTCTTTAGAATCGGCATCATCAGAAACATAATAATCTCTATCTGGCAAACCTACGCCACCTGGACCTAAATTAATCACGTTTCTACTACTGTTCTTTGCATCTGTTCCTACACCAGCACCCATAAATCCGATGCCACCAAAAGGTTCCATTTCAATTAATAATGCTTCTAAATCTTTAGCGTTTTTAACTGCGTCAATTTTCTTAAGATACGGTTTCAAAGGAGCAATACCCATCTTATTTCTTCCTACAGTATCTAAAATAGATTTGTATAAATTAATGGCTTTCCCTTGGTCTGTATTCGATTTGTAGCTTGGATTGGTAGTGGCTTCTTTTAAAATTGCCAATGCATCTGCATCTGTTCTTTGACGCAATTCGTCAAAACTACCCCAACGAGTTCTGTCTCCTGGAATTTCCGTATTGTCCAACCAAGTTCCATTCACATAACGAAAGAAATCGTTACTTGGTTTCACGTTTTTATCCATGTAATTCACATTGATTCCCGGTTCTTTAGCTGCCGGAGCATTCTGAGCTTGACTCACCGCAAAACCCATGATTGCGGGAATCACAAAAAGCAATTGCTTATTGCTGGTTTTTTTCATTTTTTTTAGTTTTTTAGTTATCTTAACAAAGCTATTAATAAATAATTTGATTTTTAGTTAAAATCTATTATTTACTAATACATGTTTTTTGACTCCAAAATTTATAAAAGGTTTAATCAAAAAAGACATTAATTTTACATCCTTTATTTCTAAGGAAATCTACCTAAAATAAGATTGTGTTAATTTGAATTAAAAATAAAACTCGTTTTCGTATTTTTGCATGAAAATAGCATTATGTTAGAATTTCTCAAAAAATACCGAATCTTTTTCGGAGTCTTCATTGTTCTTTCAGCAATCATTTTATCTTTATTTTATTCGGCTTTAAAGCCAAAAAAAACACTACCTATTTACAATCCAGTAGATGTAAATCCAGAACTAGTAGATAGTACCGTTCAATACATAAGCAAATACCACACGATTGCTGATTTTTCATTTACCAATCAAAACGGAAAAACCATAACCCAAAAAGATTATGAAGGCAAAATATATGTGGCTGATTTTTTCTTCACCACTTGCGGCTCTATTTGTCCTAAGATGACCACCAATTTATCTGACGTGCAAAAAGCGTTTGTCAATAATCCAAAGGTAAAATTGCTATCATTTACCGTTTTCCCTGAGACGGATAGCGTTCCAGTTTTGAAGGCTTACGCCAAAAAACATCAGGTTGATGATACAAAATGGAATTTAGTCACTGGAGACAAAAAAGAAATTTATACGATGGCCCGAAAATCATACTTGGCAGTAAAGCTGGGCAAACCAAGTGAACTTTACGATATGGTTCATACCGAAAATTTTGTTTTGGTAGACACCAAAAAAAGAGTTCGTGGATTTTATGACGGAACTAATAAAGAGGACATCAAGCGCCTAATCGAAGACATTACTTTTTTAAGTAACGAATAAAGTCCTTTTAACTGATGATAAATCACTTATAATCTGATTGAAAAGCCCGCAAAACAAACTAAAGGCCTAGTCTTAAAATTTATCCAAAAAAACTACAAAATTGAGAATTATCATTTTTTTTAGTATTATAATATGTACTTTTGCAATCTTAATTCAATCTAAATAAGACTTGCAAACAACGATACATTCTCTAAAAAAAGGTGAAAAGGCCATTATCAAAGATTTTGATATTGACCTTGTTCCATTAAAATTATTGGAAATGGGTTGTTTACCAGGAAATATGGTTGAACTCCTTCAAATTGCTCCTTTTGGCGATCCTTTATACCTTAACATTAATGGTTCACATGTTGCTATCCGAGTAGAAACTGCTCGTGAGATTGAAGTTGAAATACTAAAAACCAACTTATAATGACCAATCAAAATATCAATGTTGCTTTAATCGGGAATCCTAATACGGGTAAAACTTCCGTTTTTAATCAGTTGACAGGACTGAATCAACAAGTGGGAAATTACCCTGGAATTACGGTTGAAAAAAAGATTGGTTTTTGTAAATTACCCAATAATGTAAAAGCAAACATTCTGGATTTACCTGGAACATACAGCTTGAATGCTAGCTCCATTGATGAAAATGTAGTCATTGAATTATTACTCAATAAAAACGATAAATTATATCCTGATGTAGCACTTGTGGTTACTGACGTTGAAAATCTAAAACGAAATTTACTGCTTTTCACCCAAATAAAAGATCTTGAAATTCCAACAATATTAGTCATCAACATGGCCGATAGAATGAAATTTAAAGGAATCACTCTAGACATTCCGTATCTTGAAGAGCACTTAAAAACAAAAATTGCGCTTATTAGTTCAAGAAAAGGGTTTGGGATTGATGAATTAAAAAGATTGATTGTCAGTTACAAAACCATCTCAAGTGAACCATGTTTGAATGCTTCAAGTATAGATCCAGAATATTTCAATACGCTCCGCAAAACATTTCCCAACCAGCTTTTGTATAAATTATGGTTGGTCATCACTCAAGATGTTAACTTCTTGAATTTAGATCGAAATGAAATTCGAAATTCATTCACTAAATCGCATTCTGATTTAAAGCGTTTGCAACAAAAAGAAACCATAAAACGCTATCAATTCATCAATGATGTCTTGAAACAAGGACTAAAAATTGACACCACTATTGCTAAAGATTTCCGTAGCAAACTGGATCGTGTTCTGACACACAAAGTATGGGGATATGTAATTTTCTTCCTGATTTTGTTTGTTATTTTCCAATCTATTTTCGAATGGTCTAAAATTCCAATGGATTTTATCGATGCTTCTTTTGCATCATTGAGCACAATTGCTGCCGAAGAATTGCCAGCTGGAGTTTTGACCAATTTAATTTCGCAGGGTATCATTCCCGGAATAGGAGGAATTTTGATATTTATTCCACAAATTGCCTTCCTGTTTATGTTTATTTCGATTCTTGAAGAAAGTGGTTATATGAGCCGAGTAGTTTTCCTGATGGATAAAATCATGCGAAAATTTGGTTTATCAGGTAAAAGTGTGGTACCGCTTATTTCTGGTACCGCCTGCGCTATTCCAGCAATTATGGCGACTCGAAATATCGAAAACTGGAAAGAAAGATTAATCACCATTCTGGTAACACCTTTTACAACCTGCTCTGCAAGACTTCCGGTTTACGCTATTATTATTGCCTTAGTAATTCCAGATACTCGCGTTTTTGGTTTTCTGAACATGCAAGGAATGACCTTGATGTTGTTGTACCTTCTAGGTTTTGGAATGGCTATTTTTTCTGCTTACATTTTGAATAAAATCCTTAAAATAAAAGGAAAAACATACTTCGTGGTAGAAATGCCAAATTACAAATTACCGCTTTTCAAGAACGTCGGAATCAATGTTATCGAGAAAACGAAAGCTTTTATTTTTGGTGCGGGAAAAATTATCTTAGCGATTTCTATTGTATTGTGGTTTTTAGCCTCTTATGGGCCGGGTGAAAAGTTCAATAATGCCGAAAACATTGTCATTCAAAATAACTTGAAAAATCCTTTGGCTACAGCCGAATTTGAAAATGCTGTTGCTTCACAAAAACTCGAAAACTCCTATATTGGCTTAATGGGAAAAACCATTGAACCAGCCATTTCTCCTTTAGGTTACGATTGGAAAATAGGAATTGCGATTATTAGTTCGTTTGCGGCACGAGAAGTTTTTGTTGGAACCTTAGCTACAATTTATAGTGTGGGCGGAAGCGAAAATGAAGTGACAATCAAGAACAAAATGGCCGCCGAGATCAATCCTGTAACTGGAGAAAAGATTTTCAACTTTGCCTCTGGAATATCATTGCTGTTGTTTTATGCTTTTGCCATGCAATGCGCCAGTACGCTTGCAGTTACTAAAAAAGAAACGAATTCTTGGAAATGGCCAGCAGGACAATTAATCTTCATGTCTGGGTTTGCATATGTGGTAGCATTGATAGCCTATCAAATTCTAAAATAGAGCATTTCAGCTTCAAATTTCAGCACTGAACAAACGTTAAATCTGGTTATTATATTATTTTTAATTTGTCTAAATAAGATTTGTGTTTTACTTTTGCACCGTAGAACCAATCTAAATAAAATGAGAAATAGTTTACTTGCCGCTTCTTTACTAGTTACTACTTTTGTATTTGCACAAAAAAAAGAGCTTTCAAAAACTCAAAAAGATAGTATCGAAAGTTTAAATGAAGTTATTATTACCACCGATGCTATTGTAGGAAGTAAATTCAAAGCAAAAAACAAAGCGGGTTCCACTTATTTTATTTCTCCAAAAGAATTAAAAAGCTTTAACTATGATGATGTTTCTAGAATTTTAAGAACAGTTCCAGGAGTTACAATTCAGGAAGAAGATGGTTTTGGTTTACGACCAAACATTGGTATGAGAGGAACTAGCCCAAATAGAAGTGAGAAAATCACTTTGATGGAAGATGGAATTCTAATTGCTCCAGCTCCTTATGCCGCTCCAGCAGCTTATTATTTTCCAACAGTAAACAGAATGCAATCATTCGAAATATTGAAAGGCGGTAGCCAAATTCAATATGGTCCTTATACAACAGGAGGCGCTATAAATATGGTTTCGACCCAAATTCCAAGCCGTTTTTCGGGACGAATTATCGCTAGTATTGGTAGCTTTAATACTAAAAAAACCTATGTAAACATTGGTGATGAACATAAAAACTTTGGTTACGTATTAGAATACAACAACCGAAATTCAGATGGATTCAAAAAAATTGACAATAGCTCAAAAAACACCGGTTTTCAAGGAAATGATTATGTGGCTAAATTTAGAGTAAATACAAATGCTAATGCAAAAGTATACCAATCACTTACGGCAAAAATACAGTACAGCGAAGACTTAGCAAACGAAACATACCTTGGACTAACTGATACAGATTATGGTGCAAATCCCTTTAGAAGATATGTTGGCTCCAATGAAGATTATATCGATACTGAACACCGTCAAATCATGTTAACACATTTAATTAAACCTTCTCAAAATCTTAGCATTACCACAAAAGCCTACAAAAACGATTTTGCTAGAAACTGGTACAAATTAGATGCTTTACGTTTAGGAACATCTAGAGTAAGTATTAATAGTATTCTAGAAGATCCCGTTCGATTTAATGCAGAATATAGAGCAGTAACAGGAGTTGACAATACGATTGATAATGCTTTACTGGTAAAAGCAAACAATAGAGAATACGAAGCAAAAGGGATACAAACCGTTGCAAACTATACTTTTGAAACAGGGAAAGTAAAACATGATATTGATTTTGGTATTCGCTACCATGAGGATTATGAAGATCGTTTTCAATGGGTAGATGGATACGCCATCCAAAACGGAGTGATGAATAGAACGAGTAGTGGAATTCCTGGAACTGATGCTAACAGAATCACAAAAGCGCAAGCCGTTGCTGCACATGTACTTTATAATTTGAACATTGATCGATTTACTTTTACACCTGGAATCCGCTATGAAGATATTAAATTAAATTCACTGAATTACGGTACAAATGACGTTAATAGAGTTGGTACAGCTTTGGCCAAAGCCAATAACAACATCAATGTATGGATTCCAGGAATGGGAATTTTGTACAAGATAAATGATGATTATAATGTATTTACAAGTATTCACAAAGGCTTTTCACCTCCAGGCATAACCGCAGGTGAAGATGCCGAAAATAGCTTAAACACGGAATTAGGTTTTCGCTTCCGTAAAAATGCATTACAAGGAGAAATCATTGGGTATTATAATAATTTTTCAAATCTTCAAGGTTCAGATTCCATGTCAGGTGGTGGAACAGGCACTGGTGACTTATTCAATGCTGGTGCAGCTGTCGTAAAAGGAATTGAATTACTGGCAACCTATGACGTTATCAACAACCGAGAAAAAGGGTTTAAAGTACCCGTAACCGTTTCTTACACTTTAACGGATACCGAATTGAAAAACAATTTTAACAGCACGATTTGGGGAACTGTAGAAAATGGAGATGAAATTCCATACATTGCCAAAAATCAAATTGCCATTACCACAGCATTTGAAACTGAAAAACTCAATTTTGCCCTTAGCGGAAAATATGTTGATGCTTTTAGAACTTTAGCCGGAAATGGAACGATTCCAGCTGCTAATAAAGTACCTTCAAACTTTATTATTGATTTCTCAGCTAAATACCATCTTACAAACAACATCAGTTTGATGGGTAACATTATAAATTTATTAGACAAAGAATATGCTGTTTCAAGAGTTCCAGCGGGATTAAGACCAGGTCAACCTTTTGGAATTAACTTTGGAATCATGGCTCAGTTGTAAAAATTTGTAATTAGTTTAACGCAAAAAGCAACCATTCTGGGTTGCTTTTTCTTATATTTATAGTATGGATATTCAAGAAATTTTGGCTTTTTTAGCACTTGGAATTGCCCTTGCATTTTTGATTAAAAAATTCTTTATCAAAAAGAAAAAATCAGATAAAAACTGCGGCAGTGGCGATTGTGGTTGTAGTTAAGACTAGTTGTAGTAGCCTATTTTAATCCTATATTCATTAGGATTAATTTCAACCCCTTCTTTTGGATAAGGAAAAACACTAACACTTTTTACATTTTTCTGTTTTTCAGGCAAATATTTAGAAAACCATTGTTTATTTCCCTCTTGATCTTTTATTGAAAAAACCATCATATGCTCCTCCAATAATTTTGAATCTTTGTAAACAGCTACTACAGTAGAAACTTCTCCAGCCCAAATACATGCAACACCTTCTGGGCAACGGGAATCATTAACAATCGCTTTTAAAACCAGAGTATATCCCTTTTTATTAAGGCACATTTTCTGAGTTATTTTTAGAAATCGAACCTTTTCAATTTTGGTTTTTTGACCGAAAGTTATCATACTAAAAATCAAAAAAAACAGTAGTAATGATTTTTTCATATTCTTTCCTTTTAAAATGGTTTCTCCAAAGATAAGTACTAAACACTTATGACACCTTCACAAAAAGGTTGCTTGCAATTTTATTCGAAATTGTTAATTCCTTTTGGTCTACTTTTATTTTCAGAGACAAATCGAAACTTTCCTTGCTTATGATTTCGATTTTAGAACCCAATGCGATTCCTTGTTTGTCTAAATATTTTAGAAATTCTGACGAAGTATCTTTAACGCCCACACAAATACCCGTTTGGTTTTCATGTAACTCAGAGAGCAACTGTTTTTCGATTTTAACTATTTGGCCATTTGCATCGGGAATGGGATCTCCATGCGGATCTTCGGTGGGATTCCCCAGAAAATCATCTAGTTTGTTGATGAGTTTTTCGGATTTAATGTGTTCTAATTGTTCTGCAATATCATGAACCTCATCCCAGGAAAAATCTAACTTGTCAACTAAAAAAACCTCCCACAACCGGTGTTTCCTCACAATCATTTTTGCGGCTATTTTACCGTGATTGGTCAATGAAACCCCTTGGTATTTTTTATAATTTACCAAGTCTTTTTCCGCTAATTTCTTAAGCATATCAGTCACTGATGACGCTTTAGTTTCCATTTTTTCGGCAATAGCATTGGTGCTTATTTCTGAATCTGAAATAATGGTAAGATGGTATATGGTTTTAAGATAATTTTCTTCTGAAAAGGTCATAGGATTATTGATTGATGATGGCTTCGCCAGTTAGAGCAAAGCTCTCGGGTTACGATTTATGATTGCAGAGGTACCAAATATAGAAACTGCAACTGAGAACTACTTTTTTACAATAAGTAGCGGAATAGAAATTTTGTGACGCAATTTGTCAACCGTAGTTCCAAAGACTAAATCCTTGAATCCCGTATGACCGTGCGTTCCCATAACTAAAATATCAAAATTCCCTGAATTGATTAGCACCGGAATCACTTTGTTTGGTTTTCCAAAGCCTAATTGTATCGCTACTTTAAATCCTTTTTCAGTCAGTATTGCTTTGTATTCTTCTAATAATTTTTCGTCTACTAACGTTTCGTGGTCGTCAATGTGTTCTCCATAAATCATAGCACCAACGGTTTCTACCACATGAATCAAAGTATATTGCGCTTCTATTCCGCCTAGTTCAAAAGCGTTATTTAAAGCCACCTCATCTGCACTCGAGAAATCTACGGAAACTGCAATATTCTTTTTTGTATAACTTCCCACTTTAGAAAATTGCAATTTTAAACTATGAGGCGAATGATTTTGGATGTCTATTTTAGATTTAGCAATAAAAGGCTTGAACACGATATAAAGCAACAAAATCAAAAAACTTATGGCCAGTGGCACAACGGTTAACCACAGTAAAAGTGGATTTTCGGAAGTTTCAAGCCAGCCAACTATTTCATCAAAAACCAATTTGGCGTTAAGTGAAACAATAATGGTTGCGATAATCCAAGAAGCGATTTGGGTAATTCTCCCAATATGAAATCCTTTCATTTTTGATTTATCACTTACAAAATGAATCAACGGAATAATGGCAAAACCCAGTTGTAAACTCAAAATAACCTGACTCAAAATCAGTAATTTTCCCGTCACACTTTCTCCATAAATTGTAATTACGATAACCGCAGGAACAATAGCAATCAATCGGGTAATAATTCTTCGAACCCATGGCTGAATACGTAAATTAAGATAGCCTTCCATCACAATTTGACCTGCCAATGTTCCTGTAATTGTGGAACTCTGCCCGGCAGCAATCAGCGCTACCGCAAACAATATAGGTGCCAATTTACTTCCTAAAAGCGGTTCCAGAAAGCGATGGGCATCTTGAATTTCTGCCACTTCAAACATTCCGTTTCTATAAAATGTGGCTGCTGCCAAGATTAAAATAGCTGCATTCACTAAAAAAGCCAAGTTTAATGCAATAGTAGAATCGATGAAATTGTATTTCAAAGCCTGCTTAATTCCGACTGTCGTTCTTTCGAATTTTCTGGTTTGCACCAATGAGGAATGCAAGTATAAATTGTGTGGCATAACTGTAGCGCCAATAATACCAATGGCGATGTATAATGCTGCTTCATTGGGCATCGACGGAATTAATCCAAACAATACTTTATCCAGTTCTGGCTGGGCAAATATCATTTCAAAAATAAAGGAAAATCCAATGATAGCAACCAATACAATGATAAACGCTTCCATCTTTCGGATGCCTTTATTGATTAGGAATAACAACAAAAAAGTATCCAAAACAGTAATCAAAACTCCTTCAATCAACGGAATATCAAACAGTAAATTAATACCGATTGCCATTCCTAAAACCTCAGCAAGATCGCAGGCTGCGATGGCAATTTCGGCAAGGAAATACAATATATAATTGATAAATGGCGAATAGGTTTCTCGGGAGGCTTGCGCCAAATCACGTTGGGTAACAATCCCCAGTCGGGCACTCAAGCTTTGCAACAACAGAGCCATAATATTACTCATCAATAAAACCCAAAGTAAGGCATACCCAAATTGACTTCCGCCTGCAATATCTGTAGCCCAGTTTCCCGGATCCATATAACCCACGCTAATTAAATAAGCTGGGCCAAAAAAAGCGAGGATTTTTCGGAATACTGATTTCTTGTTTAGCGTAGAAACGGATTGGTTTACTTCTTCTAAAGATTTACTCATGATATTAAGTTATTGATACAAATGTAATTAAAAAATTTGTTTTGCAAAATATAATTTTTAGCTTTGTCTAAATTTAATTTAAGTATAGTGAAAAATTTATGCGTGTTATTTATTATTATGCTATTTAACTTTGGCTACAGCCAAGAAAAAACGAGCCTTTCAGGATTCATTTCATCAGAAAAAAAAGGGATTTCGGATGCCCGTGTTTTTTTAATTGGAACAAAATACACAGCCCAAACGGATAGTTTAGGAAAGTACAACATCGAAAATGTTGCTGAAGGAAATTATAAAATACAAATTATCGCAACTAGTTTTCAAACTTTAAAAAAGAATATAACTGTCAAAAGTAAGGAAAACAACATTCTGGATTTTGAACTTTCAAGTACTGAAAACCAACTCAACGAAGTCGTTGTTTCGGGAACTTTAAAAGCAGTAAAAAGATTAGAAAGTGCCGTTCCAGTAGAGGTTTATTCTCCAATATTCTTCAAAAAAAACCCAACCGCCAGTATTTATGAAGCCTTACAGAATGTAAATGGTGTGCGACCGCAGCTGAATTGTGGCGTTTGCAATACCGGCGACATCCACATCAACGGGCTAGAAGGTCCTTATACTTTGGTTTTAATCGACGGAATGCCTATTGTGAGTAGTTTATCAACAGTCTACGGATTATCGGGAATTCCAAACTCATTGGTGGAACGAATTGAAATCGTAAAAGGTCCCGCTTCCTCATTATATGGTAGTGAAGCCGTGGGCGGTTTGATTAATATCATCACAAAAAATCCAACAAACGCTCCCCTTTTCTCCGCTGATGTGTTTTCTACTTCTTGGTTGGAAACCAATGTTGATTTAGGAGTAAAACTCAATGTTGGTAAGAAAGCCACAGCACTTTTAGGTTTAAATTATTTCAGATACAATCAAAAAACAGATAACGATAACGATGGTTTTACAGATGTTTCCCTTTCTAACAGAATTTCCCTTTTTCAAAAATGGACTTTCAACAGAAAAGAAAATCGATTGTTTACCATTGCGGCGCGTGGTGTCTATGAAGACCGTTTTGGAGGCGATGTGCGTTGGGAGAAAAAACACCGTGGCGGAGACGAAATCTATGGCGAAAGTATTTATACCAAACGAGCAGAATTGATTGGAAGTTACCAATTGCCTTTTCAGGAAAAACTGATGCTTTCCTTTTCAGGAAACGTACATTTTCAAGACAGCCGATACGGCACGACGAGTTATATTGCGAATCAAAAAATTGGTTTTCTACAATTGACTTGGGACAAGAAAATAGGAAAAAATGATTTGCTTACCGGAATTGCCACCCGATACAATTATTACGATGACAACACGCCGGCAACTTCTAAACTGGGAACCAACAACCCAGAGAAAACCTGGCTACCGGGAATTTTTATTCAAGATGAAATCACGTTTACTGAAAAACACAAGCTGTTACTGGGAATGCGTTACGATTACAACTCCATTCACGGAAGCATCTTAACACCAAGAATCGCGTATAAATGGAAATTAGACGACAATAACATCATTCGTTTGAATGCAGGAACGGGTTTTAGAGTCGTGAATTTATTTACAGAAGATCACGCTGCTCTGACAGGCGCTCGTGAAATTATAATTGCCAATAACCTAAAGCCAGAACAATCCATAAATGCCAATTTGAATTATATAAAGAAAATAAATTTCAATAACGGAACCTTTATTGGTATCGAAACTTCCTTTTTCCATACCCGATTCAGTAATAAAATTGTTTCGGATTATGATACTGATCCAAATCAAATCATTTATGACAACATCAACGGTTATGCGATAAGCCAAGGAATCAGTACGAACATCGATTTCAATTTTCCAAATGGATTAAAGATTATCACTGGCGCCTCTTTGCTTGACAATAAAAACGTTCGAAATGGCCGAAAAGAAACGCCTTTTCTAACCGAAAAATTCACGGCAACTTGGAGTATTTCGTATAAAATTCAAGCTATTGATTTGAATGTAGATTACACTGGAAATGTGTATAGCCCGATGCAATTGCCTCTTTTAAGCGCTTTAGATCCTCGTGCTCCAGAATCACCTTGGTACAGTTTGCAAAACATTCAATTTACGTATTCTGGCTTGAAAAACTTTGAATTCTATGCCGGAATTAAAAACCTATTGAACTTTTTGCCTAAACAAAATAACCCATTTTTAATTGCCAGAACCAATGATCCTTTTGATAAAAATGTAATCTACGATACGAACGGACAAGTGCTGGCAACACCTGAAAACCCTTATGGATTAACATTTGACACGACTTATGTGTATGGACCTAACCAAGGAATCAGAAGTTTTTTCGGCCTTCGCTATTCCTTAAAATAATGAAGAAAAATCTTTATTTATTGTTGCTTTTATGCTGTGCGATTCCAGCTGGATTTGCGCAGTTGCATTCAGTTTCATTCGAAGAAATCGACAGTTTACAACGTATCGAAAAGAGAAAAACGATAGTTTTCATTCAAACCGATTGGTGTCAATTTTGCCATGCGGTGAAAAACACCACTTTCAAAAACGAGGAAATCATCAAGGAACTCAACAACACTTTTTATTTTGTTGATTTCAATGCCGAAGAAAAGCGAACAGTAGTTTTCAATAAAACCACTTTTCAATTCAAACCCAGAGGAAATACTTCCGGAACGCATGAACTGGCCATCGCATTAGGAACAATAAATAAACAACTGAACTTTCCTGTTTTGTGTGTTTTAAACAGTGAAAACGAGATTATTTTTCAGCACAGTGGCTACTTAAAACCAAAAGAATTAAAGCTAATTTTAGCAAAACTAAAAGAATAAAATTGCCTATTTTTGGGGGAAATGTCAAATTCCCAAATGAAACACTACGATTATATTTTTACCGGCGCTGGATTATCGGGTTTGATGACGGTATACAAAATGATTCAATCAGGATCGTTTACGGACAAAAGTATTTTATTATTGGATGAAAACACAAAAAAAACCAACGATAGAACCTGGTGTTTTTGGAAAACCAACGATTCGGTTTGGGAACAATCAATTTCAAAGAAATGGGATTCGGCTTTGTTTGCCAATGAAAACTTTCGCAGGGATTTAGACTTGCAACCGTACGACTACAATATGGTGAAAGGACTGGATTTTTACAACCAGGTATTTGACTTGCTTTCGAAACAAGAAAACATCACATTCGTAAACCAGAAAGTGTTGGAAATCGAAGAATCCGAAACTATAATTCTGGTACAAACCGAAAGTGAATCCTTTTCGTGCTCAAAATTATTCAATAGTATTTACAACAAACACAAAGCAGAAAGTCAGACAAAATATCCAGTTTTACAACAGCATTTTATTGGTTGGTTTATCAAAAGCGAGCAGCCTGTTTTCAATTCAGAGCAAGCTACTTTCATGGATTTTTCGGTGAAACAAAAAGGAAATACGCGCTTTATGTACGTGTTACCCACATCAAAAACTGAAGCTTTACTGGAATACACCTTGTTTTCGCACCAGCATTTAAAAAAAGAAGAATACGAAAACGAAATCCAGCAATACATTGAAAAACTTGGGATAACGAATTATGAAATTGTCGAAAAAGAGCAAGGCAGCATCCCGATGACGTGTTATCCTTTTTGGAAAGCGAATACTAAAAACGTACTCAATATAGGAACTTCCGGCGGTTGGACAAAAGCGAGCACGGGCTATACTTTCAAAAATTCCGATAAAAAATCAAGTGAATTAGTAGCCTTTTTGCAAAGGGAAACTGATTTTACGAAATTTCATAGAAAGACAAAATTCTGGTTTTACGATTTGCTTCTGTTAGACATTTTAGACCGAAAAAACGAATTGGGTTCACACATCTTTTCTTCAATGTTCAAAAAAGGAAATCCAAGCTTGATTTTTAAATTTCTGGACGAAGAAACCTCGCTAAAAGAAGATATTCAGGTGATTTTAAAATGTCCAAAAATGCTATTTATAAAAGCAATTTTTCACGTGGCTTTCAAAGCAATGAAATAACAATCAAACTATAACAAAACTTTATAATTGAACTTCTATTCTTGACTGTAAACTTTGTAACTTTGCAGGATAAAATTAATTTTGATTTAAAATAAAAAGATATGTATCCAGAAGAAATGGTAAAACCAATGCAAGCGGAATTAACTGCTGCAGGTTTTCAAGATTTACATAGTGCTGAAGCAGTAGAAAACGCAATGAAATTAGAAGGAACAACACTTGTAGTTGTAAATTCGGTTTGTGGTTGTGCTGCTAGAAACGCACGTCCAGGAGCAAAAATGAGTTTAGATGGCGCTAAAAAACCAGACCATTTAATCACTGTTTTTGCAGGAGTTGACAAAGATGCAGTTGATGCTGCAAGACAACACATGTTCCCTTTTCCTCCATCATCGCCAAGTATGGCTTTGTTCAAAAACGGAGAATTAGTACACATGCTAGAGCGTCACCACATTGAAGGTCGCCCAGCAGAACTAATTGCTGAAAACTTGAAAGACGCTTTCAACGAGTATTGCTAAAATTTACATTTTAGAATGTATTAACCCTTTCAGAGTTTAGAACTCTGAAAGGGTTTTTTATTTATGAACTTTGCGACTTCTTTGTGAACTTTGTGGTTAAATTATTTACTTTTGCAAAAAATATATTTCTCAACTTAAAACTGTTTATAGCATGCAACTGTATAACACATTAAGCGCAGAGGAAAGAGCCATCATGATTGATGATGCCGGAAAACAACGTCTTACGCTGTCTTTCTATGCTTATGCGCAAATCTCAAATCCAACACAATTTCGTAACGAATTATTTCTGGCGTGGAACTCTCTTGAAGTTCTGGGCAGAATTTATGTAGCCAGTGAGGGAATCAACGCCCAATTATCATTGCCTGCCGATAATTTCTATGCATTCAAAGATTCGATTGAAGTCTATGATTTCATGAAAGGAATCCGTCTGAATATTGCCGTAGAACAAGATGATCATTCGTTCCTGAAACTGACTGTAAAAGTCCGTGATAAGATTGTAGCTGATGGTTTGAACGATGCTACTTTTGATGTTACCAATATTGGAATTCATTTGAAGGCGAAAGAATTCAACGAAATTTTAGAAAATCCAGACACTATTGTAGTTGATTTTAGAAATCATTATGAAAGTGAAATTGGCTATTTTAAAGGAGCAATTACGCCAGATGTAGATACTTTTAGAGAATCTTTGCCTATAATCAACGAGCAATTACAAGATTTTAAAGAAGATAAAAACCTAGTCATGTATTGTACCGGAGGAATTCGTTGCGAAAAAGCTTCGGCTTACTTTAAACACCAAGGTTTTAAAAATGTATATCAGCTGGAAGGCGGAATTATAAATTATGCCAAACAAATAAAGGAAGAAAACCTGGAAAGTAAATTTATAGGTAAGAATTTTGTTTTTGATCACCGCTTGGGCGAAAGAATCACTGACGATATTGTCTCACAATGCCATCAATGTGGTGAAGCTTGTGATGTGCATACAAATTGCGCGAACGAAGGTTGTCACTTGCTTTTTATCCAATGTGATTCGTGCAAGGAAAAAATGGAAGGCTGCTGTTCTGCGGAATGTGTGACTGTGATTCATTTGCCAGAAGATGAACAAAAAGCAATTCGAAGAGGCATTAAAAACGGCAATAAGATTTTCAAAAAAGGAAAATCAGACGTTTTGACTTTCAAAAACAATGAAGAAACGCATGGTGTTTTTGTTGCTGAAAAACCATCTAAAAATGCTAGAACTGGCGTTAAAAAAGAGGTAAAAATTAAAAAACAATATATCGGAAAAGGAACTCATTTTTTTCCAAAACCAAGTATTGGTCAGTTTCTAATTGAAGAAAACGAGATTAAAATTGGCGATACCATTTTAATAAAAGGAACTACAACTGGCGAACAACAACTAGTAATCGAAGAAATGCTAGTGAATGATTTAGTACAAGAAACAGCAATTGTTGGAGATACCTGTACATTCAAATTGCCATTTAGAATTCGATTATCGGATAAATTATATAAGATAATAGCCTAATATTTAGAATAAAATTCAATAAAAATAACCCATTACAATCTGATTTGTAATGGGTTATTTTAGTATAAATTTATGATGTATTAGCGCAAATAGGCATTGTTCCATAAAATTAAAAAATACTATCTTTACACATTAAACGTTTTAAGAACTTAAGTTGTGCTCGTCGCAACACTACATATAAGATTATGGCATGTACAAGTTGTTCAACTTCTGATGGTGGTGCACCAAAGGGTTGTAAAAATAATGGGACTTGCGGCACCGATAGCTGCAATAAATTAACGGTTTTCGATTGGCTTTCAAATATGAGTTTGCCTAATGGCGACGCCCCTTTTGACTGTGTTGAAGTACGTTTCAAAAACGGAAGAAAAGAATTTTACCGCAATACAGAGAAACTAACGTTAAGCATGGGCGACATTGTTGCTACCGTAGCTTCGCCAGGTCATGACATAGGGATTGTAACACTTACGGGTGAGTTAGTTCGCATCCAAATGAAGAAAAAAGGAGCCAATCCTGCAAGCAATGAAATTCCAAAAATCTATAGAAAAGCCTCTCAAAAAGATATTGATATTTGGTCAACAGCCCGCGACCGCGAAGAGCCAATGAAGGTTCGTGCCCGTGAACTAGCGATTGCTCAAAAGCTGGAAATGAAAATTTCGGATATTGAATTTCAAGGAGACGGATCAAAAGCTACGTTTTATTATACCGCAAATGATCGTATTGATTTTAGAGCCTTAATTAAAGATTTCGCTAAAGAATTCAGTACACGTATCGAAATGAAACAAGTTGGTTTCCGACAAGAAGCAGCTCGTTTAGGCGGAATAGGTTCTTGTGGAAGAGAACTGTGTTGCTCTACTTGGCTGACGGATTTTAGAAGTGTAAACACCTCAGCTGCACGTTACCAACAACTGTCTTTGAATCCACAAAAACTGGCGGGACAATGCGGAAAATTAAAATGCTGCTTGAACTACGAGTTGGATACGTACATGGATGCGTTGAAAGATTTCCCCGATTTCGAAACAAAATTAGTGACTGAAAAAGGAGATGCCATTTGCCAGAAACAAGATATTTTCAAAGGATTAATGTGGTTTGCCTACACCAATAATTTCGCTAATTGGCATGTGCTGAAAATTGAGCAAGTCAAAGAAATTGTAGCCGAAAACAAACTAAAAAACAAAGTTTCTTCATTAGAAGATTATGCTATCGAGATTATTGCTGAGCCAGAGAAAAACTTCAATAACGCAATGGGTCAGGAAAGTTTAACCCGTTTTGATCAGCCAAAACCAAAGAAAAAACAACATAAAAAACGCAAACCTGCTGGAGAAAATGTAATTGTTGCTAATGCCAATAGACCGGCAAATAATAAAATAACTAGCAACAAAACACAAAACACCAATAAACCCGCAAACAACAATCGGCCAGCTCCTGCTGATAAAAAGCCTGCTGAGCCTAGAAAACCTATAATTATTACAAAAAATGTGGATAAAAAATAGCGCTTTACTTCTTTTAGTTGTGATTCTCTTTTCTTCATGTGATAAAAAAAGAGTTTTTGATGAATATAAATCTGTGGGTAATGCGTGGCATAAGGACAGTATTGTAACCTTCAATTTACCGGAATTAGATTCAACAAAACGGTATAATTTGTTTATAAATGTTAGAGACAATAACAATTATCAATACAACAATCTTTTTTTGATTGTGGCAATGGAATTACCAAATGGCTTCACAAAAGTAGACACGCTTGAATACCAAATGGCAGATCCTGATGGAACACTTTTGGGTAATGGTTTTTCGGACATAAAAGAAAGCAAGCTTTTTTACAAGGAAAATGTACGGTTCAAATCAAAATACAAAGTATCTATCAAACATGCTGTTAGAGAAAACGGGAAAGTTCCCGGAGTTACCGCTTTAGATGGAATTACAGAAGTAGGCTTTAGAATAGAAAAAAAAGAATAAAATAGTATTATGGCTATCAAAAAAAATAACAATCAGACAAAAAACATTGATAAGGACATCACTTACTACAAAAAGAAATTTTGGAAAATATTCTTTTATGGAATGGGTGCGGTCGGTTTGTTTTTCTTATTTGCTTCCTGGGGGCTTTTTGGTTCGATGCCTTCTTTTGAAGATTTAGAAAACCCGGATTCTAACTTGGCTACCGAAATTATATCAGCTGATGGGGTGGTTTTAGGTAAATATTTTGAAAAAAACAGGTCTCAATTACGCTATTCAGACTTACCTAAAAACCTCGTACAAGCATTAATCGCTACTGAAGATGCTCGGTTTTATGAGCATTCTGGTATTGACGGACGAGGAACTTTAAGAGCTATTTCTAGTTTAGGAACCAGCGGTGGAGCCAGTACGTTGACACAACAATTAGCCAAGCAATTATTCCACGGAGAAGGATCTAAATTCCTGCCTTTTAGAATTGTACAAAAAATAAAAGAGTGGATTATCGCCATTCGACTAGAAAGACAATACACTAAAAATGAAATCATTGCGATGTACTGTAACGTGTATGATTTTGGAAACAATTCTGTTGGAGTAAGTTCAGCCGCTAAAACCTATTTCTCCAAAGAACCTAAGGATTTAACCATCAGCGAATCGGCAATATTAGTGGGAATGTTTAAAAACTCTGGTTTATACAACCCTGTTCGAAACCCACAAGGTGTAAAAAACCGAAGAAACGTTGTGCTTTTGCAAATGGAAAAAGGAAAAATCATTTCAAAAGAAGAAAAAGAAAGATTACAAAGTTTACCAATCAAATTAAACTTTAAATTAGAAACGCATAAAGACGGTACCGCTACTTATTTCAGAGAATACCTTAGGGATTACATGAAAAAATGGGCAGAAGAAAATAAAAAACCGGATGGCTCAGATTACGATATTTACAAAGACGGTCTGAAAATTTATACTACCATTGATTCTAGAATGCAATTGCATGCGGAAGAAGCGGTTACTGCACATATGGCAAACCTTCAAGAAGAATTTTTTAATCAATCTAAAGACAATAAAAACGCTCCGTTTGTTAATATTTCTGCGGTAGAAACACAACGAATTCTGAATCAGGCAATGAAATCATCTAACCGATGGGCTGTGATGAAATCAATGGATAAAAGCGAAGAAGAAATTATAAAATCGTTCAGCGAAAAAGCAAAAATGACGGTCTTTTCTTGGAAGGGAGAAAAAGACACCATCATGACACCATTAGACTCAATACGTTATTACAAGCACTTTTTGCAATCCGGATTAATGGCAATGGAACCACAAACTGGTAATATAAAAGCTTGGGTAGGTGGTATCAATTACAAATACTTTCAATACGACCACGTAGGACAAGGGGCGAGACAAGTAGGCTCAACCTTCAAACCATTTGTTTACGCAACTGCTATCGAACAGTTGAACATGTCTCCGTGTGACTCTATTGTTGATGGACCTTTCATGATTAGAAAAGGCCGCCATCATGTTACCGAAGATTGGGAACCTAAAAATTCTGACAATAAATACCGCGGAATGGTTACCCTAAAAAGAGGTTTGGCTAACTCGATAAATACAGTTTCAGCCAAATTAATTGACAAAGTAGGACCAGAAGCCGTGATTGATTTAACCCATAAATTAGGTGTTAAATCCGAAATTGTAAATCAACCATCTATTGCACTTGGAGCTGTAGAAATAACCGTAGAAGACATGGTTGCAGCCTACAGCACTTTTGCGAATCAAGGGGTATATATGAAACCACAATTTATCTCTAAAATTGAAGATAAGAGTGGCGTTATCATCTACGAACCCATTCCAGAATCTCACGATGTTTTAAATAAAGACATCGCTTATGCAGTCATCAAATTACTAGAAGGTGTAACCGAAGGCGGTTCTGGAGATCGTTTGCGTACTACTGGTGGCGGTAACGGTGATAATCGTTGGACAGGCTATCCTTATCAATTTAAAAATCCTATTGCAGGAAAAACAGGTACTACTCAAAACCAGTCTGATGGTTGGTTTATGGGAATGGTTCCTAATCTTGTAACTGGAGTTTGGGTAGGTTGCGAGGATCGTTCCGCTCGTTTTAAAAGTATCACGTATGGTCAGGGAGCCACAGCTGCATTGCCGGTTTGGGGGTATTTCATGAAATTATGTTACGAAGATCCAGCCCTTAAAGTTTCTAAAGAATCTTTTGAAAGACCAGCCAATCTTTCTATAAAAGTAGATTGTTACGTCCCTAAAAAAGTAGTAGATACAACTGCTGTAGAACAAGATACTGAAGAATTTGAATTATAAAAGTCATTGTGAGGAACAAAGCAATCACATATCGAGAGGTTGCTTCGTTCTTCTTAATAACAGAATCTCTCCCGAAAAATCGGGACTATCTGTACTTAGGTATTCGCACTTAAAACTTAATTAATCAATAGATTAAAATACGATAAATAGCAACTCATTTTTATGATTAACAAAAAAGTAAACAACGTTCAAGATGCCCTTCAAGGAATTGAAAACGGTATGACTATTATGCTTGGTGGCTTTGGGTTATGTGGTATTCCAGAGAATTCTATCGCCGAATTAGTAAAAAAAGAAACGACAGATTTAACCTGTATTTCAAATAATGCAGGTGTTGATGATTTTGGACTTGGACTGCTTTTGAAAAAGCGCCAAATTAAGAAGATGATTTCTTCTTATGTAGGTGAAAATGCAGAATTTGAACGTCAGATGCTTTCAGGAGAATTAGACGTAGAGTTGACTCCACAAGGAACACTCGCTGAAAAATGTCGCGCAGCTCAAGCCGGAATTCCCGCTTTCTTTACTCCTGCAGGATATGGAACAGAAGTAGCTGAAGGCAAAGAAGTTCGCGAATTCAACGGGAAAATGCATATCATGGAATTAGCCTATAAAGCTGATTTTGCTATTGTAAAAGCTTGGAAAGGTGACGAAGCTGGAAACCTAATTTTCAAAGGAACCGCTCGTAACTTTAATGCTAGCATGGCGGGAGCAGCAAAAATTACAATCGCAGAAGTCGAAGAATTATTGCCTGTAGGAAGTTTAGATCCAAATGAAATTCATATTCCTGGAATACTTGTAAGTAGAATTTTTCAAGGAGAAAAATATGAGAAAAGAATTGAACAACTGACAGTAAGAAAAATTTTCTAACCATGGCTTTAGATAAAAATCAAATTGCAAAACGCATTGCAAAAGAATTAAAACACAACTACTACGTGAATCTTGGAATTGGAATTCCAACATTAGTAGCCAATTATATTCCTGAGGGAATTGACGTTGAATTTCAAAGTGAAAACGGCGTTCTTGGAATGGGGCCTTTCCCTTTTGAAGGCGAAGAAGATGCGGACATCATCAATGCAGGAAAACAAACCATCACTACATTGCCTGGCGCATCCTTCTTTGACTCGGCATTGAGTTTTGGAATGATTCGCTCCCAAAAAGTAGATCTAACTATTCTAGGTGCTATGGAAGTAGCCGAAAATGGAGATATTGCCAACTGGAAAATTCCAGGTAAAATGGTCAAAGGAATGGGTGGTGCAATGGATTTAGTGGCTTCTGCCGAGAATATTATTGTTGCCATGATGCACGTTAACAAAGCTGGAGAATCAAAAATCCTTAAAAAATGTACCTTACCATTAACAGGCGTAGGCTGCGTTAAAAAAGTTGTTACTGAATTAGCAGTTTTAGAAATAACACCCCAGGGTTTCAAACTATTGGAACGCGCACCAGGTGTAACCGTAGAGCATATCATTGCTTCTACTGAAGCTAATTTAATCATTGAAGGTGAAATTCCTGAAATGGAAATGGAGTAATAAGGAAGCTTAAAAAACATAAAAAAACCACAGTATCAAATATATTAAGACTGTGGTTTTTTTTATGTTCTGTTTTTACTACTTTCCGGAAATCAACTTCTTTAGAAACTATTTCTAAAAAAACCAGCTGGCTACAAAAATTGCCGTAATCACACAAATCACATCCACCAAAAGCATCGTTCCTAGAGCATAACGGGTATTTTTGATATTTACCGAACCAAAGTAAACAGCAATCACATAAAAAGTGCTTTCTGCGCTACATTGAAAAATGCTGCTCAACCGTCCTGTCATAGAATCAGCGCCAAAAGTATTCATTGAATCAATCAAAAATCCTCTTGATCCGGCAGAACTAAAGGGACGAAGTAATGCTACTGGCAAGGCATCTGTAATTTGCTTACTTACTCCCATATTAGAAAAAATGAAAGCAATCCAGTTGCTAATAATTTCAAATAAACCACTGTTTCTGAATAAAGAAATGGCAACTAACATTCCCAATACATAAGGAAAAATAGTCACTCCTGTTTTTACACCATTATTAGCTCCTACTACAAAAGCCTCGAAAACTGTAGTTTTGGCCTCCGTAAATTTCTTCTCTTTGATAAAGGAAAATATCAACGTAAAAGCAATTATCCCCACCAATATTAAAGCAGAAAGATTAGAGGTAAAATAGTTTTTCCCAATCAAATCCAAATGATTTACATACATCAATAAACCAATTATTGCGGCAATTAATGCCATCAAAGCCACAACTAAAGAAGCACTCTTAAAATTAATTTTTTGCTTGATTCCAACAATTAAAAAAGCGGCAATTGTACCAATAAAAGAGGTGATAATGCAAGGTAACATCACATCTGCAGGGTTTGCGGCACCGGCAGCAGCACGATAGCCAATAATAGAAGTGGCTATTAAGGTTAAACCAGAAGCATGCAAACACATGAACATAATTTGAGCATCGCTTGCCTTATCTTTTTCAGGATTTATTTCTTGTAAACTCTCCATCGCTTTTAGACCAAAAGGCGTAGCTGCTGAATCTAACCCTAGGAAATTAGCAGCGAAATTTAATGTCATATATGAAATAGAAGGGTGATCTTTTGGAATACTAGGAAACACCTTTACAAATACTGGGCTCAATACTTTAGCCAATTTCCCAGAGGCTCCAGAAATGATTAAAAGCTCCATCAGTCCACAGAAAAAAGCCAAATATGCCATTAACGGAAGGATCAAATCCAATAAAGTGCTTTTGCACGTTGGCAATAATCCATCTGATTTTTGAACGCCACTATAAATTTTTACTGTTTTATTTTTAAAAACATAAGTTGTATCTGCATTTAGCGTATCACGATTGATAATCATGGTTTGATCTGGCGCTTTTTTGATACTATCTTTGATAAAAGCAGGAATTTGTTCGATGTATTTTTCAGAAACCAGAATTGGGTCGTCTTTCTTCCCATTCAAAACGTGATCTATAGTATAACTGTCTCCAGCAAACAAACTAAACACTACAAATACTATTGCTGAAATAAAAATGACCAACCAAAATCTACTCAATACCATAATTTATAATTTTTGTAAATGTAATTATTTATTAACAAACCCAATCAGGGTTTTGAATCCTGATTGGGTTATGATAGTTAAACGTGAATAATCTCCTCCTCTATCAACAAATCCTCTCGTCGTAATCTCAAGAAAATTTGCGCCACTGCGATTGTATCTTTCTCACAATAAGTCACAATGCGATCAATGTCTTTATCTACATAAAAAACATGTCCTACTTGGCTACCGTCGATATCGCCTTTTGGAGAAGGGATTCCAAGGACTTTACACATCAATTTCAACGAAGTAAAATGTTTGTAATCGCCAAATTTCCATAATTCCAAGGTATCTAAATGTGGAATTTCCCAAGGTTTTTTTCCAAACAAATTCAGTTTGTTCGGAATGGCAATTTGGTTGATAATCATCCGTCGGGCAAGAAAGGGAATATCAAATTCTTTGGCATTGTGCCCACACAAAACATGTTGTGGCTGGTTGAAATGATTGTTTAATAAGTTATTGAAATCAAGTAATATTTTCTTTTCTTCTCCAAAGAAAGAAGTTACTCTAAAATTCCGAATATCGCCTTTGATGGTAAAATAACCCACTGAAATACATACAATTTTACCAAACTCAGCCCAAATTCCCGCACGATCATAAAAATCTTCGGGTGTGTATTCATCTTTACGCTGGTATTGCGTTTTGTGTTCCCACAGCTCTTTCATTTCAGAATCTAACGCATTGAAATCTTCGGCTTCTGGAACGGTTTCTATATCAAGAAACAGAATGTTATTGAGATTTATTTTTTCTATCATTTCTATGGCACGCAGATGACGCGGATTTTACGGATTTACACGGATTTCTCTGACGAATATAAGATATTTATTCATAAACAACTAAAACAAACTTTGTTGCGTAGTAGGATTTTCATGTTCGAGCAACCATTTTTTGCGCCATAATCCTCCTGCATATCCTGTCAATGAACCATCTGTTCCAATGACTCTGTGACAGGGAACTACAATCCACAACGGATTTTTCCCATTAGCAGAGGCTACTGCGCGAATCGCTTTAACGTCGCCTAAAATTTTGGACTGTTCGAGATATGTTCTGGTTTTTCCGTATGGAATGGCTATTAATGCTTTCCAAACTTTTTGTTGAAATTCAGTTCCTTTTGGATTAAGTTTAAAATCAAAATCGGTTCGTTTTCCTTCAAAATACTCATGGAGTTGTAAGACCGCTTCTTGCAAAACAGCTGGGATTGTGTTAGAAATCTTGCCTTCATCAGTAACTGAAATTACCGAAATTCCGTTTTCATCACCAATGATTCTGGCAATTCCTAAAGGTGTTTTAATGTAAGCTGTTTCCATTTTTTAAGGATAAAAATAATTTCTCTTGTTCTCAAAGTAGAAAAGATTCAGAACGGAACAAAAGTAGAAGGTTTTGAGTATAAAAAAACCACGCGTTGTAACGAATGGTTTTTTTATTTTAGCCCCGATAGCAGCGGTATCCTTTTATGTCCGCCGCAGCGGACATAAAAGATATAGCGGATAGCGGGATTAGCTCATGAAAAATATCAGGATCATTTCAGATGCGAGTATACATAGGCTTCTAAGGCTTTCAATTCGTCATCAGACATGGCTTTTGTAACAGCGAAGTTTGTTTTCATGACTTCGTACTGGCTTGGGTCAACAATAGGCTCTCCTTCACCTTTTAAAAACGTTACAATGCTTGCGTTTTTATCTTTGTAAATCTTAGCAATATCCTGCAGGCTTGGTCCTATCACTTTCTTGTCTACTTGATGGCATGCCACGCAATTTCCCTTTCCTTTGAAAATTTCCTCCCCTAATTCAGCTGGAGTTTGGGCAATTTCTTCGGTAGTAGTTGGGTATAAGGGTTCTTTTTTGACTTCTTCTTTTTTACAAGAAGCAAAGGCTAAAACGGCAAATAAAAACAGCGTCTTTCTCATGTTAATTTCTTTTATGATTCTTTTCTAAAGTAGTAAAAATTACCAACCAACATATTTGGGTGGTTGAATTTGATTCAGATTCAAATATACTAAAATTTGCGCTCGGTGATGCGTAACATGATCTTGCATCAAATTGAGTATTTGCAATTTTGATTTTGGACCAGCAAAAAAAGCTACTTTTTGGGATAATTCAGCATCATTGGTTTTTTGTACAAATGCCTTTGCTTTATCAAAAGAGTTTTTTATTTCTTGGATGATTTGCGCTTTAGAGAGTCCTTTTACGGCTTCTTTTTTCACATATTTCTCTTCCGAAAAATGCGTTGTACTCAACCAATCCATATTCTCTTGTATGTGAAATAATTGTTCTCTAAATGACATTTCCCGCTCGGCAGGTTTGTAATCATATTTATCTTCCGGCATGGCTTGTGCAACGGCTACTAAATAATCTTTGGAATTATCCCATTTCTCGATGAAAGTAGCAATTACTTCAACTTGTGCAAAAATGCTATTGGAAAGCAATAAAACCACTATTATTAAACATTTTTTCATTTCTATTTGTTTAAAAGTATTGCAGCTTCCTTGGCAAAATAAGTCGAAATTAAACTGGCTCCAGCGCGCTTGATACACATAAGTTGTTCCATCATGGTTTGATCGTGATCAAGCCAACCTCTTTCGGCAGCCGCTTTGATCATGGCATATTCCCCTGAAACATGGTATACTGTCACCGGTACATTTACAGCATTCTTAACTTCACGAACGATATCAAGATACGCAATTCCTGGTTTTACCATAACCATATCAGCACCTTCTTCTACGTCCCACAACGCTTCTTTTATGGCTTCAAGACGGTTTGCAAAATCCATTTGATAGGTTTTTTTGTCTTTTGGCACTACAACATCCGCTTCTTTTGGAGCACTGTCAAGAGCATCTCGAAACGGTCCGTAAAATGCAGAAGCATATTTAGCCGAATAACTCATGATCCCTACATTGTGAAAACCCGCAGCGTCTAATCCTTGGCGTAAACGCAACACGCGACCATCCATCATATCGCTTGGCGCTACAAAATCGGCACCCGATTGCGCATGAGAAACTGCCATTTTCACCAAAGCTGCGTTCGTCGAATCATTTTCTACATCACCGTTTGCAATGATTCCGTCATGTCCGTAAATGGAATAGGGATCCAAAGCTACATCAGGCATTACAATCATTTCCGGACAAGCGGCTTTGATGGCACGAATGGCATTTTGCATCAATCCGTTTGGATTCCAAGCTTCATTTCCTTCGTTATCTTTTAAATTTTCACTGACTTTTACATAAATATTCACCGCACGAATTCCCAATGCAAATATTTCTTTGACTTCTTTGACCGTTAAATCTATCGAACGACGAAATATTCCTGGCATGGAGGAAATTTCTACTTGTACATTTTCGCCTTCAGCAATAAACATAGGAAACATGAAATCACTAGGACTCAAACTGGTTTCACGAACTAAACTTCTAATGGATTCGTTTGTTCTTAATCTTCTGCCTCTGTGTAATGGGAACATATATTTTCGTTTAAAGTTTCAGGTTTAAAAGTTTAAAGTTAAACCCATTTAAAATTTAAAATTCAGAATTTAAAATAAACCTAAAGCCAATCTCTTGGATTCTCTAATACGTTTACTAATTTTTCTTCTTCGCTTCCTGCTTCAGCGTGATGATCGTAAACCCACTGCACGTGCGGTGGCAAACTCATCAAAATACTTTCGATTCTTCCGTTGGTTTTTAGACCAAATAAAGTGCCTTTGTCATGCACCAAATTGAATTCGACATAACGACCGCGACGGATTTCCTGCCACGTTCTTTGTTCTGGAGTATACGGTAAATCTTTTCTTTTTTCTACAATGGGAACATACGCTTGCAGGAAACTATTACCAACTTCGGTTACAAAGTTGTACCAATCTTGCATTGACATTGTCTCTGTAGCTTTGCAATAATCGAAAAATAATCCTCCAATTCCGCGCGCTTCATTTCGGTGCGCGTTCCAGAAATAGGCATCGCATTGTTTCTTATATTTTGGATAAAACTCCGGATTATGTTTGTCGCAGACCGTTTTACACGTTTGATGAAAATGAATCGAATCTTCTTCAAACAGATAATACGGTGTTAAATCTTGTCCGCCACCAAACCATTGTTGGATCACGTTTCCATTATCATCGTACATTTCGAAATAACGCCAGTTCGCGTGAACGGTTGGCACCATTGGATTTTTTGGGTGCAAAACCAAACTCAATCCGCAGGCAAAAAAATCAGCTTCACCAACGTTGAACATTTTTTGCATGGCTTCCGGTAATTTTCCGTGAACTGCCGAAATATTAACTCCGCCTTTTTCGAAAACAGTTCCGTTTTCAATTACGCGGGTTCTTCCGCCGCCGCCTTCCGGACGTTCCCAAAGGTCTTCACGGAATTTGGCTTGATCTTCAACTGCTTCTAATCCAGCTACGATTTGGTCTTGAAGGTTTTGTATGTATGCGTAAAACTTATTTTTCATTATAAATTAGTTTTCAGTAGAGTTTTCATAATTCCAAAAATGGAAAATAACAACTGCAACTGTGACTTATTATTGATTGTATTCCTTCACCGCATCAATAAACGCTTTTGCGTGATCCACAGGAATATTTGGTAAAATTCCGTGACCTAAATTCACGATGTATTTGTCTTTTCCAAATTCGTCAATCATTTCGTGTACCATTTTCTTGATAACTGGAATTGGAGATAACAATCTAGATGGATCAAAATTTCCTTGTAATGTGATGTTTCCACCGGACAAGTATCGTGCATTTCTTGGAGAACAAGTCCAATCTACACCAAGTGCTGAAGCTCTACTTTTTCCCATTTCATTTAATGCAAACCAACATCCTTTTCCGAAAACTATAACTGGTGTATGATCGGCCAAAGCCTCGATGATTTGGTTGATGTATTTCCAAGAGAATTCTTGGTAATCCACTGGAGACAACATTCCGCCCCAAGAGTCAAAAATTTGAACGGCATTTACGCCCGCTTTTACTTTCTCTTTTAGGTATGCAATAGTAGTATCGGTAATTTTTTGTAATAAAACATGCGCTGCTTCTGGATGTTGGAAACAAAATCCTTTGGCCATATCAAAACTTTTAGACCCTTTTCCTTCCACTGCATAACACATAATTGTCCAAGGTGAACCTGCGAAACCAATTAATGGTACCTCATCGTTCAGCATTTCTTTGGTCAATTTAATCGCGTCAAAAACGTAACCTAAAGTTTCATTAACATCTGGAACGATTACTTTCTCCACATCCTGAATCGTACGAATTGGATTTGGTAAATACGGACCAAAATTAGGTTTCATCTCCACATCAATTCCCATAGCTTGTGGAATTACTAATATATCCGAAAACAAAATCGCAGCATCCGGCGCAATTCTACGTATTGGTTGTACGGTAATTTCAGCCGCTAATTCTGGCGTTTGACAACGAGTGAAAAAATCATATTTATCGCGTAATGCAATGAATTCCGGCAAATATCTTCCCGCTTGACGCATCATCCAAACTGGTGGACGTTGTACCGTTTCTCCTTTTAGTGCTCTTAAAAATAGGTCGTTCTTAATCATGTATTTAGATTTTAGCAGATTGCTAGATGCTTTCCGTTTTATAATATTCAATCACTTCCTCAATCACCTCTTCAATAGTTGGTGTTTTGGCAATTACAATGTTTTTAATTTTTTTTGTTTCTAATGCCGATGCTGTAGTAGTGCCGATGCAAAAACAAACTTCATTCTTGATTTTATTATTTGTCAGATAACTTTCAACGCCAGATGGGCTAAAAAACAGAATTCCGTCAAATTTTTCTTGGTCGGATATTTTGAAAGGCGCCAACTTGGTTTGATACACTTCGATTTCGTTAAAAGTTATTCCGGCGCTTTTTAATGCTTCTGGCAACGTTTCTTTGCGCAAATTTCCGCTCAAAAAAGTGTAGCTTTCCTTATTATAAATCAGGGTAATGATTTCGGCTAATTCAGATGCATAATCCAAATAAACATCTACTGTAAAGCCATGAGACTCCAATAATTCCTTGGTTTTTATACCAACACAAAAAACAGGTTTCGTTTTTAAAACTTCCCAACCGTTTTGTTCAATCAAACTTAAAACCGCATTTTGACTGCTAAAAATTAAGTTGTTGTTGATTGTTTTCAGTTCAAAAAGGTTGTTTTTAATTTCGATAAAATCTTGTTCTAAAAGATCAAAATTAGCATCCAGAAATACTTGTCTTTGTTCTGCCGACAATGTTTTGGTGGATAAAATACTTGTTTGACTCATTACTTCTTCAAATTATTTTTAATTTCCGTCATCAATTCTGCTCCGCCATTTTGTAGAATTTCTTTGGCACAGTAAAAGCCTAATTTCTTCCATTCTTGCATCGGAACGGTTTTTTCGACTTCAATTTTTTGTTTTCCATCCAATGAAAAAAGAACGCCTTTGAACACAATATCATCTTCTACAAAAACTGCTAAAGCACCAATTGGTGCCGTACAGCCACCTTCGAGTGTTTTTAAAAACTGTCTTTCAATATGGGTACAAACTTCGGTATCAATATCGTTGAGTTCGTTTAGCGCTTGTCTGCAAAATTCATCATTTGCCATTGCCACAACAACCATAGCACCTTGAGCTGGCGCTGGAATCATCCAATCCAAATCGATATAATTAGAAGGTTTCAAGTTGATTCGTTCTAATCCTGCTGCTGCAAAAACGGCTCCGTTCCAATCGCTTTCCTGTAATTTCTGCATTCTCGTATTGACGTTTCCACGCAAATCAACAACTTTATGATTGGGATATTTGTTTAACCATTGTGCCTGACGACGCAAACTTCCTGTGGCAATTGTTCCTGCTCCAGTAAGAAAATCAAGGTTTCCTTTGTGTACTAAAATGTCTAATGTATTGGCTCTTTCTAAAACTGCCGCCTGAACAATTCCTATTGGCAAAGCCGTAGGAACATCTTTCATGGAATGAACTGCAATATCAACATCACCATTTATCATAGCGATATCCAGTGTTTTAGTAAAAATTCCTGTGATTCCTAATTCGTAAAGTGGTTTGTCGAGAATGATATCTCCTTGTGATTTTACCGCAATAATTTCGGTTTTATGGCCTAAATCATTTAGTTTTTTTTCGACGGTGTGGGCTTGCCAAAGCGCGAGTTCGCTATCGCGAGTTCCTATGCGTATCGTTTTGCTCATTATTTTGTAATAGCTCCTATTTTGAAAACTTTCTCAATCCACTCTATGCTTTCGTCTACCATAGTATCGTCCTCTTTCAAATGATTGGCAAAGTGAGTCGTTATTTTTTGGATAATCCTGTTACTGATTATTTCGGCTTGTTCCTCATTGAAATTTGAAATTTTCTTACTTTGGAAATCCAATTCGGAGATTTTTATCGCATTCAATTTTGCTTTCAATGCGTTGATTGTCGGCGCAAATTTTCTGCCTTTGGTCCAAGTAATAAATTCTTCTTTGATTTCTTCAATAATTGCCTCAGCAGCCGGGATGTGTTTTTTTCTATTTTCTAAAGTTTCGTCTGTTAGTTGTGACAAATAATCCATGTGAATCAAGGTAACACCATCAATTTCTTCCACATTTTCATGCACATTTTTCGGAATCGATAAATCCAAAATCAACATTGGTTTTTTCAAATTCAGAATTGCCTTGTCAATGGTTGGATTTTGTGCGCCGGTGGCTACCACAACAACATCTGCTTTTTGTAGTTCAAGGTGTAATTCTGAGTAATCTTTTACGATTAGATTCAATTTTCCGGCTAATTTCTCTGCTTTTTCTTTGGTTCTATTAATTAGCGTAATATGTTCATTTTTTGTATGTTTTACTAAATTTTCACATGTATTTCTGCCTATTTTTCCGGTACCAAACAAGAGAATATTTTTGTTTCCAATGTCTTCTACGTTCTTGAAAATATATTGAACCGCAGCAAAAGAAACCGAAGTAGCGCCAGAACTAATTTCCGTATCTGTTTTTATTTTTTTACTGGCTTGAATAACAGCATTCACTAATCGTTCCATAAAAGCATTTGCTAAACCTAATGCTTTTGATTGTGAAAAGGAATTTCTTATTTGTGCGATAATTTCAAAATCACCAAGAATCTGACTGTCTAAACCAGTTCCTACACGAAACAAGTGACTAATCGCTTCTTGATTTTTATAGACAAAGCCTACCTTTTGAAATGCTTCAACAGAGCCTTGACTATTCTCGCAAATTAATTTGATTAATTGAAATGGATGTTCTGCATACCCGTAAATTTCAGTACGGTTGCAGGTAGAAGTGACTATTAAACTCTCTATTCCTTCATTCTTAGCTTGTTCTAATAAACGCGTTTTTGCAGCAGCATCTAAACTAAACTTACCTCTAATCTCAGCATCTGCTTTTTTATAGCTCAATCCAACTGCGTAAAAATAGTGATGCTTTGATGTGTTATTGTTTTCCATATTTGCACTTTTCCAGAAAGTGGAACAAAATTATCACTATAGTATTTATAAAAGTAACGCTAGAAGTTCTTTTTGTATCGCTAAGTGATTTTTTGTTTCCAATTGCTTATTTTATAGTAAAAAATTCTATTTTTGTAGTGAAATCAAGTTGTTTGAATTGCTTTATTTAGAGTTGTTCTAAATAAAAAGGTTTGATAAGTATCATTTTCATATTAAAAAAATATCGCTATGGGTTCTCAGGAAATTATAAAAATTGAGGATGATTTTACGCTCATTCGCTTTCAAAATGATAGTGTTGATGCCTTTAATGCACAACGTGAAGTAGGTAGCGGATTAATTCAGTTTCACTTCGGAATCAAAGGGAAAGCCAAGTTTATTTTTAACCAAGGTAACTATGCTTTGGAACTAAAAGAGGAGAAATCATTGCTTTTGTACAATCCACAAAAAGAGTTGCCCTTAAATTTGGAATTAGCACCAAATTCCTGGGTAATATCCGTAATAATTTCTATCAAAAAATTTCATGCTTTATTTTCAACAGAAGCGGATTATATTACTTTTTTGAGTGCTGATAATAAGGACAAGAAATATTATAACGAAGGAAACATCAGCCCTTCGATGGCAATTGTTTTGTCGCAATTGTTTCACTACAGCCTACATCCGTCAATAAAAAACCTCTATTATAAAGGAAAAGGATACGAATTATTGAGTTTGTATTTCAATAGAACCGAAGACCCAAACGCAGAACAATGTCCGTTTTTAATAGATGAAGACAATGTAATGAAGATTAGAAAAGCCAAAGAAATCATCATTGCCAATATGGCTGAACCGCCTGGACTACAAGAATTAGCCGATGAAATAGGTTTAAATTTAAAGAAACTCAAAATGGGTTTTAAACAAATTTATGGCGATACGGTTTATGGTTTTCTATTTGACTACAAAATGGATTTTGCCCGAAAATTACTCGACAGTGGTTCCTACAACGTAAATGAAGTAGGATTGAAAATTGGCTACAGCACAGGAAGTCATTTTATAGCGGCATTCAAAAAGAAATTTGCCACTACGCCCAAAAAATATTTGATGTCAATAAACCCAAATATGTCGTAAACAATTGATTTCTTATATTAAACAATAAATAAAAAATAGTTAATCGCAATTTATAAAAAAGTAAGTTTAATTACTTTTGTAATAACAAAAAAAGACAACATGAAAGGTGTATTATTAGTAAATCTTGGTTCCCCAGAAAGTCCAACTCCTAAAGACGTTAAACCGTATTTAGATGAATTTTTAATGGACAAATACGTGATTGATGTTCCATTTTTGTTGCGCGCATTATTAGTACGTGGAATCATTTTGCAAACACGACCAAAAAAATCAGCTGCCGCTTACGCAAAAATATGGTGGGATGAAGGATCTCCGCTAGTAGTAATTTCAAAAAGAATGCACGAAAAAGTTCAAAAATTAGTAGATGTACCCGTTGCACTAGCGATGCGTTACGGCAATCCGTCTTTATTATCTGGTTTACAAGAATTACATGATAAAGGTGTGACCGAAGTGATGCTTTTTCCATTGTATCCACAACACGCCATGGCATCTACGACTACAATATTAGAACTGGCTGAAGAGCACCGTAAAAAGTATTTCCCAGAAATGAAATTTACGATTGTTCCAGCTTTTTATAACAAACCTCATTATTTACAAAACCTGGCCGATTCTATCAAAGGACATTTAGAAGGTTTTGATTACGATCATTTGTTATTCTCGTACCACGGAATTCCAGAGCGTCACATTCGCAAAACAGATATTACCAAATCACATTGCAAAATAGACGGTTCTTGTTGCAACACGCCATCACCGGCGCATGAGTTTTGTTACCGTCACCAATGTTATGAAACCACCAAACAAGTGGTTAAACTACTCGGTATTCCAGAAGGAAAGTACAGCCAGACCTTTCAATCCCGCTTGGCAGGAGACAAATGGTTAACCCCTTACACGGATGTTGAAGTAAACAAAATGCCCGAAAAAGGAATTAAAAATCTTGCTGTTGTAACGCCTGCATTTGTATCGGATTGTTTAGAAACATTAGAAGAAATTGCCATGGAAGCCAACGAAGAATTTTTGCACCACGGTGGCGAAAAATTTATGGCAATTCCTTGCTTAAATGACAGCGATGACTGGTGTAAAACCGTGAGTAACTGGATTTCAAATTGGTCAAATGCCTCTTCTTCCATTAAAGTTGATGCTGACAAAATCACAGCATAAATGGCCGTTACCGCCGATGAATTAGGAAGTCAAGACATCAAAAAACTCTTGATTAAACAAGCTGTTCCGTCTTCTATTGGGATTTTATTCATGTCGGTTAATATTTTAATCGACACCATATTTGTTGGTCAATGGATTGGTTCATTGGCCATTGCGGCGGTAACCGTAGTTTTGCCCATCACCTTTTTGATTTCTTCTTTAGGAATGGCAATTGGTGTGGGCGGAGGTTCTGTACTTTCCAGAGCATTAGGAGCCAATCATAAGGAAAAAGCATTGCATACCTTTGGCAATCAAATCATGATGACGTTCTTATTAGCGTCTGTTTTTGTGGTATTTGGGCTTATATTCAGTGACGAAATGCTGATGCTTTTTGGTGCAAAAGGCGCCATAATGCTACCTGCCAAAGAATTTTTTATTCCCATAATTATTAGTGTTCCTTTTTTAGCACTTTGCATGATGGGCAACAATGTGATTCGTGCAGAAGGCAAAGCCAAGTTTGCCATGGTCGCCATGATTATTCCCGCATTTGTAAATATTGCACTGGATATTCTCTTTATCAAATACTTAGATTTAGGAATGTTGGGCGCTGCTTTGGCAACAGCCATATCTTATTTTACCTGCTTCTTGTTTGTGCTTTGGTTTTTTGTTTTCAAGAGTGAACTAAAACTAAAAATGAAGCATTTTACATTTAAAACACCCATTGTCAAAGAAATCTCTGAACTGAGTTTCGTGACTTTCTCCAGACAAGGAGTCGTGAGTATTTTAGCGATAATCCTAAATCATACTTTGTACACGTACGGCGGCGAACATTCCGTTGCTATATATGGAATTATCAGCCGAATGCTGATGTTTGCCTTGTTTCCAATTTTGGGAATTACGCAGGGATTTCTACCCATTGCTGGTTTTAATTACGGAGCGGGAAATTATTCAAGAGTCAAAGAAAGTGTAGCGGTTTCAATAAAATACGCCGCCATTTTAGCTTCGTTGATTTTTGTGGTTATTCTAATTTTTGCCAAACCTATTGTTGCCATTTTTACAACTGATCCACTCGTAATTGACCAAACTCCAGAAGCATTGCGTTGGGTTTTTGCAGCTTCACCAATCATAGCGATACAATTAATTGGAGCAGCCTATTTTCAAGCGGCGGGAAAGGCAAAAAAAGCATTGCTTTTGACATTGAGTAAACAAGGATTTTTCCTAATTCCGTTAGTACTGCTTCTACCAAATTTTTTAGGTATTTTTGGAGTGTGGATTGCATTCCCAATTGCCGATGTTTTATCAACAATACTCACGGCATATTTTTTAAAAAAAGAAATGAACACGAAAACTGATTCAAACTAACAATGGAATACTATAATTACCTTAAATCCTTACACCTCATCTTTGTAATCACATGGTTTGCAGGATTATTTTACATTGTACGCTTATTTGTGTACCAAATTGAAGCGGCTCAAAAACCGTCACCAGAGAAAGAAATTCTTCAAAAACAATATAAAATAATGACGTATCGTTTGTGGTACATTATCACTTGGCCATCAGCAGTTTTGGCCAGTATTTTTGCTTTTTGGATGCTGTTTTTTACAGATTTAGGACGCGCCTGGTTGCAAATGCCTTGGATGCATGTAAAACTTGGCTTTGTATTTGTGTTGTACTTGTATCATGCAAAATGCCATCAAATATTCAAGCAGTTGCAAAATGACGAAGAGAAATACTCCACTAATTTTATGCGTTTGTGGAATGAAGGAGCAACAATAATCCTTTTTGCAGTAGTTTTTTTAGTAATTTTAAAAAATGCGGTCAACTGGATTTATGGAGTAATTGGAATATTCCTTTTTTCCATTTTAATCATGCTTGGATTTAAATTTTACAAAAGAATTAGAGAAAGAAATCAATCTTAATATGTTCAAAAGCTTCAAAATAGCAATGCTTTCGCTACGAATAAGGATTTTCCTTTCCATGATTGTAGTGATAATAATGGCTTCTGTTTTATTAGCTTCCATTTCTATTATTCAATTTAAAAATGAAGCCAAAGAATATCACCAAGAACGGTTGGAACGTAATGAAAATGCCGTAAAAGAACACATCAACTATGTGCTTTCAACCACGACATACCCGCTAAATTCTGGAAATTTGGATTTAATCTTTAAAGATAAAATTCACGAATTAGCCCACATTCATAACATCGAAATCAACATTTACAGCCTTGACGGAAAACTATTGAAATCCTCCAAGGAATCATTTTCTGTTGATAAAGTAGCCCCGCCAATTCCCAAATATATTTTAAAACTAGTTCGTTCCTCTATCGAAAAAAGGTACGTAGAGATTAAAACTATTGATGGCAAAAAGAATCGTTCTGCTTTCAGTCAAATAAAAGACGATAAATTCAAACCGCTAGGAATACTAAACCTGCCTTATGTAGAAGACGATGGATATTATGAAAACGAACTGAAAAGCTTTCTGATTCGATTAGGACAAGTATATTCCTTTATGCTTATTGTCGCTTTTGCACTTGCTTACTTCCTCTCTTCTTACATCACTAAATCATTGAAAACAATCTCAGATAAGTTAAGCGAAACGAGTTTGAACCAAAAAAATGAGAAAATTGTTCTGGAGGCCAACAGCAAGGAAATAAACTTACTGATTAAAGCATACAATGCAATGGTGGATGAACTCGAGAAAAGTGCCATCAAACTAGCACAAAGCGAACGTGAAGAAGCTTGGCGCGAAATGGCCAAACAGGTGGCGCATGAAATCAAGAATCCGCTTACGCCAATGCGATTAACAGTGCAGAGTTTTCAGCGAAAATTTGATCCGACTGATCCCAATGTAAAGCAGAAAATGAATGACTATTCCGAAACTTTAATCCAGCAAATTGATACAATGAGCGCGGTAGCTTCGGCTTTTTCGAATTTTGCATCAATGCCGGCACAACAAAATGAAACCTTAAACGTGGTGGAAGTAGTAGAACTTGCCATGGATATTTTCAACGAAGAATACATTCAATTCCAAAGTGATTCTCCCGAAATTATTTCGAAAATTGACCGAACTCAACTCATTCGAATCATCACAAATTTAGCAAAGAATGCCATTCAGTCCATTCCGGAACAGCAGGAAAACAAGTCCATTATTGTATCAGTAAAAAAAGAACAAAACAACGTTTTAATTACTGTTGCCGATAACGGAATTGGCATTCAGCCCAAGGACATCGACCGTATATTCGAACCAAAATTCACCACAAAAAGCAGCGGAATGGGTCTTGGTCTCGGTATTATAAAAAACATTATCGAAAATTATAAAGGAACGATTACCTTTGAAACTGAATTTGGAAAAGGAACTACTTTTATTGTCTCACTCCCAATAATTAACTCTTAAAATTACAATTATGAATTACGAAAACATTTTAATTGCAACTGAAAACAACATCGCAACGATTACTATTAATCGTCCTACAAAACTAAACGCTTTGAATGTTGCAACCATTTCTGATTTGAACAAAGCCTTCAAAACATTAGGGAAAAATGATGAAATTCGTGCTATTATTCTAACTGGAAGTGGTGAAAAAGCTTTTGTGGCCGGAGCTGATATTTCTGAATTTGCTAATTTTTCGATTGAAGAAGGAACGCAATTGGCGACAGAAGGACAAGAGAAATTATTTGATTTTATAGAGAACTTAAAAACTCCGGTAATTGCAGCGGTCAATGGTTTTGCATTGGGTGGCGGATTAGAACTGGCGATGGCGTGTCATTTTAGAATCGCTTCGGAAAATGCAAAAATGGGATTGCCTGAAGTTTCATTGGGCGTAATTCCAGGTTACGGAGGAACACAACGTTTGCCACAATTGATAGGAAAAGGACGCGCGATGGAAATGATTATGACAGCAGGAATGGTAACAGCACAAGACGCTTACAGAACCGGACTAGTAAATCACGTAGTTCCAGAAGCCGAACTTTTAGACTACTGCGTGAACCTTGCAAACAAAATAATCAAGAATTCTCCTTACGCCATTGGCAAAGCCATAAAAGCAGTCAATGCTAATTTCAAAGAAGGAAAAAACGGCTATGAAACCGAAATAAAAGCCTTTGGAAAATGCTTTGGAACCGAAGATTTTAAAGAAGGAACAACAGCTTTCTTGGAGAAAAGAAAAGCGGTATTTACTGGGAAATAATAACAAAAGAGAGCCACAGTGGTTCTCTTTTTAGTTTATAAGTGATTATCCTTTAAAATAATCTTTCCTTAAAAAGAGATTGTTTGGCTTACAACACTTAATTTTACAGACCCGTTTCGGAATATAACACCATCTAAAATTAAACTTATGTCCTTCCAACCTGTATTTGTACTTTTCTGGGAAAAGGTAAAAGAAAGTATAGAAAACCATACGTACGCCAAACTAACACTTGCCAAAACCATTGGTGATACGGAACTGAAAAATATTTATGTGCGTCCCGTTTTACTGGAGAATGACGTATTTAGTCTTTCGGTTACGGCACGTTACAAAACCGAAGAAATAGAAAGTTTCCATTCCCTTGACGAAGCCTTTATTATATTGGCTCCGTATATGAACAACCCGTTTTTGACCGCTTTATTGTTTACAACAGAAAATGACATCACCTTTAAACTCAATAAAAAAAGAGTGGGAAGCATTATTGAACAGGCTCCAACTTTTAAAAATGCTTCGGATGTGATTTTGGAAATGAAAGAAAAAGGAATTTAAAATAAGTTTGCAGTATTCAGTGGTTGGACTCACGATTTGTGCTAGAATAACTTTAATTATAGTATTCTATTTTTCGCTCAGCAACTAACGATGGTTCTCCTTCTTTAGTACCTTCCAGATACATATTGCATTTTATCCAGTTATTATGATTGTCGTATTCATAACTATAATAGCGTATTTTTTCTGTAAGTGTTTGTTGTGGAGAGTTTGGTATAAACTCTTTCTCAATAATATCGCCCTGTTCATTATAGGTCTTTACAAACCTTTTAGTAGGATTTGACATTTCACCTGGTCCGGTAACATAACATTTTACCTTTTCTACATAATCTTTAGTTGGGTGATAGCTGTATTCTTCACTAGCAACTACTTTCCCGCAACCATACATCGTGACTTGCGTGATACGACCCAATTGATCATAAGCATACTTTAATTGTAAATCATCACAAAAACCACACTCTGTACCCATATCTGAATAAGATCTTTCTTTTTCTTTTGCGTATAAACCTTCGATTATTTTCTGGTTTATTACTTGGCCTTTGTTATTATAAGTAAAGAGTTTTCGGCAAAATAAATCTTCTTTTTTTTGAATCGTATCTTGTATAATTTCTGCAAACCTAAACACTTTGTATTCTTGTTCTTCTTTTATTCTTCCTAATTCATCATACAGATAGATATATAGATATTTAGTCAATTCCTGCCATATTTTACCGCCTATTTTTCTTGTTTTTTTTTCAATTAATGTTCGATTCAATTTCACTAATAAACTATAATTCTGTACAGGAAAATATTGTTTTGATACTGTTTTATACTTGCTTTTTTTTGCCCAGTCTTTATCATCATATACATAATCATCAGTTCTTTTATAATTGATGTTAGTGATAAAGGTGTCTCTTACAAAACCTCCATTACATAGCTCTGTTTTTATCCTGCCATATTTATCTATATTTAGATAGATAAAGTTTCGAATATCGTTATCTAAAATAACACGATCTTTATCCGAATCAGACAAACTTTGTTTAAGGTTACACATTTTAAAATAGACCGTTTTTACAGAATCTTTTAAATTTTTTCCGCTATATACGCTCTGTTTTTCTGACCATAAACCACTGTATTTCTGATTGTTTTGGGCATTTATAGTAATTGAAAAGAATACTGCAACAAAGAACAAAAATTTAAAAAAAGTTTTCATAAATGATATTTATTTTTTTATGGGAAATATAGCACTATTTGGTTTGTTATTGCATATCCCAAACTTATTTTTACCCCCTGAAATCGTTAATCAGCAATCAAGAAACATCTGAAATCTAAAATCGTTAATCCGCAATCAAAAATCCTATTTCTCCCCCTCCCATTCCGCATAAAACTGCGCCAGAAATCCTTCCATATAACGGTGTCTTTCTTGCGCAATTTGTTTTCCGGTCTGTGTATTCATCTTGTCTTTCAAAAGCAATAACTTCTCGTAAAAATGATTGAGCGTTGGAGAATCATTCTTCTTGTATTCTTCCTTGGTCATACTGGAATTTGGAGCGATTTTAGGGTCGTAAAGCGCTCTATTTTTAAATCCACCATAATTGAACGTTCTGGCGATTCCAATGGCGCCAATCGCATCTAAACGATCTGCATCCTGCACCACATCTAATTCTATGGATGAGAATTTCTTTTCGAAATTACCTCCTTTGTATGAGATGTTTTCAATGATATTTACCACATGAGCGATGATTTCTTCGTCAACATTTTCTGATTCTAAAAATTCACGCGCTATTCTTGGTCCAACGGTTTCATCACCATCATGAAACTTACTGTCGGCAACATCATGAAGCAAAGCCCCAAGTTTTACAACAGTGGCATCACAAACTTCATTTTTTGAAATCAGAACAGCATTTTTATAAACTCTTTCGATATGAAACCAGTCGTGTCCGCCTTCGGCATTTTCTAGTTTTTCTTTTACAAAAAGAATCGTTTTACTTATTAAATCAGGGTTTGTCATTGTTTATTTTATTTTAAAAAAAATGTTGAATTTCAAAGTTCTCCAACTTCAAAATTCAACATTTTTATTCTTTATTTAGAACTCAAAAATCTATCTTACTAAAGCTGGCTCTACCCATTTGAAGATGTGTGATTCTTGTGGAATTACTAATCTTTCTGAAATTCTTGCCATTCTTGCCGGTAATTTCATCAAGTAATCACGGGCTTTTTCTGCTTCATCAGTCAAACCGGAAATTTTGTCAATTTCCCATTTGTCAATTAATTTTTGCATGATATCCACATAATCCGCTGCAGTATAAACCCCAATTCGTTGTGCCGAATCAGAAAACTGTTCGAAAGCAGTACTGATTTTTTCACCGGATTCTCTCAAGAAATGCGCTGGCATAACGATTTTTGCTTTCATCATGTATTGAAACGCAAGCATCATTTCACTTGGATCAACTTGAAAAATACGGTTTACAAATTCGCTGTACGCATGATGATGACGCATCTCGTCACCAGCAATCATTTTACACATTTTAGACAATTTGTTGTCGCCATATTTCTTAGCCATTTGCGCTACTCTGTTGTGAGACACATACGTTGCTAATTCTTGGAAACTGGTGTACACAAAGTTTTTGTATGGATCTCTTCCGGTTCCAATATCAAAACCGTCGTTAATAAGGTGTTGCGTTGTCATTTCTACTTCGCGCATATTCACACGACCTGATAAATATAAATATTTGTTCAGTAAATCACCATGACGATTTTCCTCTCCAGTCCATTGTCTGATCCATTTAGACCAGCCATTACGCTCTACATTATCAATTCCGTCTACGTCCATTAACCAGGATTCGTAAGTTGGTAAAGCTTCCTCAGTAATCGTATCACCTACTAAAGTTACCCAGAAATCATACGGTAATTCTTTTGCAATTTCACGTAATTCTTTGACCTCATCAAAAAAAGTATCGCTTTGGGAATTAGGCAAAAAATCTGTTGGCTGCCATATTTTTTCCACTGGAATTAAATACTGATCGACAAAGCTGTCTACGTTTTTTTCCAAAAACTGCATTACTTCTAATCGAATGTTTTTTATTGACATTATATATAAATTAAATTTTTATTCCTTGAACAACTGCTGTTTCTGTTTTTTCCATCAGATCAGCAAAATCATAATCTTTAACCGCTAACGGTTTATGTACTACAAAGGTAAGGCGATTTCCTAAACCTAAAGGGAAAAACCCGTATTTAACTATTTTCCAAGAATTGTTTATACTTACTGGAACTACGTATGCCGAGGGCGCATACTTACATAAAATTTTCAAACCACTTTGCGCAAACTCTTTTGGTTTACCAGTCTTGCTTCGTGTTCCTTCCGGAAAAATAACTGCGGAACGGTTGTTTTTTTCAATATATTCAGACAATCCTTTGATGGCCGGAATGGCTTGTTTGGGATCTTTACGATCAATAAGAACAGAGCCTCCATGACGTAAATTAAACGATACACTTGGGATGCCTTTTCCTAATTCTTTCTTACTAACAAATTTACAATGAAATCGGCGAAAAAACCAAATCATAGCAATAATATCATACATACTTTGATGATTAGACACAAAAATCAGAGGGACATTTTTTGGAATGCTTTCTATGTTTTCAAATTTGTACGTTGTTCCCAAAAGATTCGTGCATCTCAATAAGAAAAAATTCAAATAGTCGACACTTTTTTTATGGGCTTGATAACCAAAAACATTGAAGCAAACCCACTGAATTGGATGAAAAATAACCAATGTAAGACCGAAACATAAATAATAAATTACGGAAATGGGATACGAAATTAGTTTTTGCATGCTTTAAAAATTTGCCACAAAAGTAAGAAATATATTTTTAGCGGTATTTAAATCCGAAACAATATACAGGCTCAACGTTTAATCGTAACTTTGCCAGTCAAAATCTAAGAATTTTTTCTATTAAAATGAACTTCACTTACCCAAAAAACGAAAAGCTAAAAAGCAAAATAACTATTGGATTATTGTTTACCGAAGGGAAATCAGTATCTAAATATCCGTTGCGATTGGTGTATAAAGCCGGTTCTTTCAGCGAAGGAGAAAAAATAAAAATGGGTGTTTCGGTTTCCAAAAAGAATTTTAAGAAAGCCGTAGACCGCAATTATTTCAAACGAGTGTTGCGCGAAACCTATCGTCTGAACAAACACCTATTGATTGACAATCTGGACCAACCGTATTCCTTTATGTTTTTTTACCAAACGAAAGACCGATTGACATATGAGCAAATTAATACTAAAACCATTCAATTGTTTGAGAAGTTTATTGCTCAAAATATTAAAAAACCAGAGTCAGAAAGTGATTCTAATTCTGAAATTTAAAAATTTGACGTATTCAATTAAACAAAGTTGTGTTTAGATTTAGTCCTACACAATTATTTGGTGATTTATTCTTATTTTAGTGGCCTCAAATTTAGTTAATTAAACCTATGAACTTCTTCAAAAAAAAATTCATAATCCCTGTTGTCGCTTCGGCATTTCTGTTCATTGGTGCTAGTTTCAAAGACGATTTTTTTGAAATCGCCAAGCAAATCGAGATATTCACGACTCTTTTCAAGGAATTGAACCGAAATTATGTTGATGAAACAAATCCAGGAGAATTAATGGATAAGGCTATCAAAGGAATGTTAGCCAGTTTAGATCCTTATACTGTTTATTTCAACGAGCAAGACGTGGTACGTTTTAAGATTAACAACACTGGAGAATATACTGGAATAGGTGCTTTACTGACTCGGAAAGAAGATAAATTAATCGTTAAGGAAGCCTATAAAAACTTCCCTGCGGATAAAGCAGGTCTTAAAGCGGGTGACGAAATTACTCAAATAGGAGATGTTTTGTTATCTGACTTCAAAGAAGATGCTTCACAGCTTCTTAAAGGCGCAAAAAACACTAAGATTGACATCAAATACATCCGACAAGGAAAGACAAGCACTACACAAATTGTTCTTGACGAAGTCGAAATTAAATCAGTTCCCTTTTTTGCAAAAATAGACGACAAAACCGGATACATTGTTTTGTCTCATTTTAACAAAAAAGCGTCATTCGAAACCAAAGAAGCATTGGAACAATTAAAAAAAGACGGTGCTGAACGCATCATATTAGACGTAAGAGACAATCCAGGAGGACTCTTGAATGAAGCAGTGAATATTTGTAATTTATTCGTTCCTAAAAATGAAATTATTGTTACAACAAAATCAAAAATTGAGAAACACAACAGCACGTACAAAACAACCAAAGATCCTGTAGACACTGAAATTCCTTTGATTATTCTTGTCAATGGTCGTAGTGCTTCTGCCTCAGAAATTGTGGCTGGTGCCTTGCAGGATTTAGATCGTGCGGTGGTGGTAGGAAGCCGTAGTTTTGGAAAAGGACTAGTACAAAGACCGGTAGATTTAACCTTTGGAACACAATTGAAAGTAACTATTTCTCGCTATTACACGCCTTCCGGAAGGTGTATTCAAGCTCTGGATTATTCTCGAAAAGACACCAATGGAAAAGCTCTAAAAACCGAGGAGAAAAACTATAATGCCTTTAAAACTCGAAAAGGAAGAACGGTTTATGATGGTGGCGGTATTCAGCCTGACGTGGAACTGGAAGAAGCAAAATCAAGTCCAATAACGGATGCTTTGATAAAAAATGACGGGATTTTTAATTACGTAACGAGTTATTATTATAAAAATCCCGATTTAGGGAATCGTATCCCTACCATTACTGATGCTGATTTTCTGGATTTTAAACAGTTTTTAAAAGTGCAAAAATTCTCTTTTGATACTGAAACAGAACTCGCTTTGAAGAATACTTTGGCTGTAGCCAAAAAAGAAAAACTAGAAGAATCCATCCTTGTAGAATACCAACAATTACTTACTGCACTTCAAAAAAGTGAGAATGCTTTATTGGATAAAAACCAAAAAGAAATTAAAAATTTAATATTAGATGAAATCATTAAACGCTATCAATACCAAGAAGGATTGTACCAATATTACATAAAAAACAATTCGGAAATTATGAAAGCAGTAAACATTTTGAACAATAACTCTGTGTACAAGACTATTTTAAAAATATAATGAAGAACTTATTTAGTCTGCTGTTTTTGCTGTTTTTTAGTTATTTATCTGCTCAAATTAAAACCGCAGAAACCGTTTATTTTGAATTCGACAAATACAACCTTTACAATCACCAAATACAAACTATTGTCGATTTTATAAAAAGAATAGATACTACAAAAGTCGAATCTATACAAATTTATGGGTATTGTGATGATAGAGGTAATAATGATTACAACTACAAATTATCAAATGATAGAGTAAAAACAGTTCAAGATATCCTGACCTCTAATGGCTTTAATAAAAACAAAATTGTTATTATCGAAGGTAAAGGTCGGGTGATTTTAAAAAATGATGCGTTCGAAGATTTAACAGAAACCCGTTCTAAAAATAGGCGTGTAGACTTATTCATCGTTAAGAAAAACAGTTTCGGAAAAGGAATTTATAACTCTTTTCAGGACCACCACAAAGTCGGAGACCGCGTGTACTTAGTAAACATCTTATTTCCATTGGGAAGCAGTAAATTAACGGAACAATCCAAACTGGAATTAGACAAAATTTCAAAAATTCTTCAACAACAAAAAAACTTAGAATTCGAGATTAAAGGACACGTATGTTGCACTCCAAGCTATTACAACGATGCGATAGACAAAGACACAGGCGAAAGAAAACTTTCATCGAATCGTGCCAAAAGTGTATACAAATACCTCATGTCTAAAGGGATAAGTAGCCTTAGAATGAAATACATAGGATGTGGAAACAAATTTCCTACGGGTTTGGGAGAAGCACTCGATCGCCGCGTAGAGTTTCTTATTGTGAAAACTTAATTACTCTCTTTTCATTTCAATATGCGGAATATCATCTTCTAAATACATTTCGCTGGTTTGAACAAATCCGTGGCTTTCATAGAATTTTTTTAGATACAACTGTGCTCCAATGGTGATTTTGCTTTCGCCAAAATGCAATGCGATTCCAGCAATTGATTCTCGCATTAAATCATGTCCCCATTTTTTATCGCGATAATCTGCAGCAACGGTTACCCTACCGATGGAAGCATAATTAAAACTAATACCTGGTTTAAATAATCTAGAATGTGCCACAATTTTACCATCAAACTCACCTATAAGGTGTAGTGCCACTTTATCTTTCCCATCAAGATCAAGATAAACACAATTTTGCTCCACTACGAAGATCTCACTTCTTAATCGTAATAAATCATATAGCTCGTGAACCGTTAGTGCGTCAAACGCCTTAATTTTCCATTGTAACATCATGCCTATTTTTTATTTTTTGTATCGTACAAATAAAAGAAAATAAAAATTATCTTTTCAATACATTTACTGATTTTATAATCGATTCCAGTTCATGCATAAGATCCCGTTTTTCTTTAGATGGTGCATAACAAAATCCTTCTAAAACCAGAATTCGATTGTATTGTGGGTCGATAATGGCATAATTAATAAAAGGACCCGACATGAAATCATTGTTTAATTCCCAAGTCCCCTTGGTTTCAAAAGTTTCTTTTTCATCAAGAGTAATCTTAGAAAGATACGGCGCATAAGCCTCTTCGGTAATCATATTCGTATCAGGTTCCGTTCCACTGATGTATAATTTCCCAATAGAATCCCTCATTTTGACAATACTCATGATTAAATCACCCTCTTTTTTTATCGTATTTAAAGGAACTTGATAAATTAAAAGACTAGTGTTCCCGCCAATAATTTCCTTTTTTAACCACATAAAATTACTTTTATGTAGCACATAAGCATAACCGGTAGGGACTTGTAATGTGATGTGAAATTTGTTCGATATTACGGCAGGGTCAAGATGGGATTGACTATTGATTTTCTGGCTTTCAGCTATTTCTGCCTCCTTGATTAATTGAATCATTTTGGGCGCATTTTTTTCAATGCTTGCTATAATGTCGGCGCTTGTTTTACCGGAAATATGAAATACATTCTGAGGCGATGCATATTGATCTTTAACGATCTCAAATTTGTTTATTTCGCCTTTCTTTACCACAATAATAGCTCTGGTATCAGTCATAAAACCTTCCAAAAGCTTAACTGGGTATTGGTTTATGTTGAACAGTGGCTCTTCTTGCGGCAATCCAATTACGGGAGATGCAAACTTGTTTCGAATGCTGTCTCCTACATCACCATTCCACAACTGATCGTCAATTATAACCGAAATAGTATTGATTTTCCCCGAAGTTTTTCGCGGCAGAGATTCATTTTCCTTTTTACAGGAAAACAACATCAAAGAAATCAGAAGAAATAAAAAATGGGCTTTATTCATTGTATTCAATTATAAAATAAAACCCAAATTTATAGAAGTTTATCGTATTATCCGTTTATTTTTAACTTCATTCCGGGCTTGAGTTCTTCACTGCGAATACCGTTCCATTTTTTTAAGTCGGAAATGGTTACTCCTGGATATTTTTTAGAAATACTATACAAGGAATCTCCTTTTTTCACATAATAATCAAAGGCTTCTTTCTTAGAAGACTCAGGACTATTTGATTTTTTCTTAAAAGAACTTACCGTTGCTTTATTGGTATTAATCGCAATTTCATCTTTGGCCACTATTAACGTAGCTCCTATTCCAATTGTATTATCCTGTAAATTATTCCATTGTTTTAAATCAGTCAATGAAGCACCAAATTTCTTAGCAATATTTCCTAAATTGTCTCCTTGTACCACCACATATTCAATGTCTTTTCGCTCTGTAGTTCCTGCTAATTCTTCTTTACGATCTAAGTCTTTTTTTGCAACTTGCAATGAAGCTCCTACTTGTACATTGTCATTTGAAAGGTGATTCCATTCTTGGATTTCGGCAACGGTAACATCATATTTCTTAGCGATATTACCTAAATTATCTCCTTTTTGAACCACATAAAGTGTCGTTGTATTAGAAACTGGCATTTCTGATTGTGGCGTTTTTTTAGTTTTCTCCTCTTTATTAATTTTTACTTCAGAAGCCACAAGTCTTTGATTGCTTGATATTTTATTTGAAAGTAACGGCTCTATTTTAGCTTCTTTATTAACTGTTGTCCCATCAGTTCCAATCACTATTTTTAAGCTTTTACCATACGCCAAAGTATTGCCTTTCAGTTTATTCCATTTTTTTATATCGGCAACAGCCACATCATATTTACTAGCAATTGCACTCAGATTATCTCCGCGTTTTACCTTATAATACATTGCTTTGGGAAGTGTAACCTTTTGAATCGTATAATTAGCAGTATCCTTTACAGCCATTGCTTTTTCGATCTGGAAAGGCCTTTCTCGTTTGTTTAATTCATATTGAGTGTAGGCATAAATCTGCTCTTCATTAGACGCAAAAACAGCTATTTTATCTTGTGGTAATCTCAAATAATGATTTTGATCATGGTAAAACGGAATCACATTTAGCTTATAGGACGGATTTAAAACCTGCAATTGCGCCACCGGAACATCTAACAAATCAGATATTTGCTTGAACGTCATTTGCTTTTTGATCATAATCGTATCAGTCTCAAAATGTTTTACTGATGCCCTGTTAGGAACAATTCCGTGTTCTTTGTGGTACTCATATATGTACATTGTAGCAAGAAAAGCGGGTACATATCCTTGAGTTTCTTTTGGAAGATTTTTTCTGATGTTCCAATAATTTTGTTGCCCTCCTGACCGTCTAATTGCTTTTGCAACATTCCCCGGGCCAGAATTATAAGACGCTAAAACCAAATCCCAATCGCCAAAAATTTTGTACATATTTGTCATGTATTGCGCCGCAGCTTCACTGGCTTTCAAGGGGTCGCTTCGTTCATCAACATACGAATCTATTTTCAAACCATATTGTTTTCCAGTTTGATACATAAACTGCCAAAGTCCTGTGGCACCCATTTTAGAAACTGCTTTTGGATTCAAAGCCGATTCTACAATAGCCAAATATTTTATCTCCAATGGAACATTTTGTTTGGCTAAAGCTTCTTCAAAAAGAGGAAAATAATATTCTGAAGTACCCATCAAGCGTTCAAAAGATTTCTTTCTGTTTTTTAGAAATGATTTAATGATGTTTTCCAGACCTTGATTATATTCGATATTGAAAGGAGATTTAGCATCCATTGCTGCTAATCTTTCTTTCAAAAGAGCCGTAGGCAATTCATAATCTACTATTTGATCCATATTAATGTTCTTAATATCATCCGATAGGTTGTTGTATAGATCTAGGTTTGTTAATTCTTTCATCCACAAACTGTCAACACAAGATGCTAAGTCATCTTTTATGAAGGTTTTTTTAATAGAATCTAAGTAGGATAATTTTGTTTCTACCTTTACAACGTCTTTATTCACAACTGTTTCTTGCGAAAATAAATGTACGGATGCTAGTAGAAAAAACGATAAGGTGGTATTTTTTATATTCATATTTTTACGATCAAAGACCTATATTTCAAATGATTACAAAGCTTGTTTTTACAAACTTAATAGGTTTAAACTAAAAATTTCTATAAATATTGTTAAAAATGCAATATTCCAATCATTTGTAAAGAATTTTCAGTGGTTTTGGAGGTAAAAAACGCTTTAAAAAATCAATAGTTTAAATTTAAATCAAAAAAACCTTAGCGGTATATCCTATCGCTAAGGTTTTCATGGAATTTTGGTACCAATTTATAACTTGAAATAACAAATTAAATCGGTTTATAATTGTTTAGCAATACTATAAGTATTAATCCAAAATGGCAGCTATTCCAGGCAATGTTCTCCCTTCAAGCATTTCAAGCATAGCGCCACCACCTGTTGATACATAACTCATTTTATTTTCTAGACCAAATTGTTTTACCGCTGCTACTGAATCTCCTCCACCTACAAGTGAAAACGCTCCATTTGCAGTAGATTCAGCGATGAAGTTACCCAAAGCGATTGTTCCGTTAGCAAAACTTTCCATTTCAAACACACCCAACGGTCCGTTCCAAAGGATTGTTTTAGATTCCATAATTACTTTTTTGAAGTTTTCCAAAGATTTTGGTCCAGCATCCAATCCTTGCCATCCATCAGGAATTTCTTTTACATCCACAATTTGAGTATTTGCAGTATTCGAAAAATCATCTGCCGCAACAACATCAACAGGAATGTGAATTTGAACTCCTTTTTCCTTAGCCAATCTTAAGATTTCCAATGCCAATTCTTGTTTGTCATCTTCACAAATAGAATCTCCAATTTTACCTCCTAATGCTTTCACGAAAGTAAATGTCATTCCGCCACCAATAATCATGTGGTCTACTTTATCTAAAATATTTTCGATAACTGTAATTTTTGAAGACACTTTAGAGCCACCAAGAACTGCTGTCACCGGTTTTTCACTGTTTTTCAAAACTTTATTCAAGCTTTCAATTTCTTTAGCCAATAATAACCCGAAACATTTCTCTGTTGGGAAAAACTGAGCTATAATTGTCGTTGAAGCGTGCGCTCTATGTGCTGTTCCAAAAGCATCATTTACATAAATGTCACCAAGTGACGCTAATTCTTTTGCAAAAGCAACATCTCCAGCTTCTTCTTCGTCATGAAAACGTAGATTTTCTAATAATAAAACTTCTCCAGCTTGTAATTTTTCAGCAGCACTTTTAGCCTCTGAACCAACACAGTTTGAAGCGAACTGAACTGGCACTCCAAGCACTTCTGAAGTTGTTTTCAAGATATGTTTCAATGAATATTTTTCTTCAACACCTTTTGGTCTGCCTAAATGTGACATCAAAATTACGCTTCCGCCTTGAGCAAGAATAGCTTCAATAGTCGGTTTTGCCGCTTCAATACGAGTGGCATCTGTTACATTGAAATTTTCGTCCAAAGGCACATTAAAATCAACACGTATTATTGCTTTTTTAGAGGCAAAGTCAAAATCGTTTAAAGTTTTCATTAGTCTGTTTTTTAGTTTATTTTTCGTCAAATAAGAACAAATATAGAACTTTTAAATTATTAATAAATTAGGAAAAAGCATCTAAACTAAATTTTAAGCAACGAAATCGATGTAAATCAATAAATAATGTTGCTTTTTAATGCTTTATGTGTATTTTATTTCAAATTAAAGACAAATCAAATTTAAAAATAAAAGACCTCTTCTACTCTTTTTAGTAATCCTACCAAAAAGGAAACTTTGCATCCTAAAATTTTAGACTAAACCATTTTCTGCTATCTTTGCTTCATGCAATTTTCACAAATTTTAGGACAAGAACACATTAAAAGTCATTTGACAAGAAGTGCTGATTTGGGTAGAATTCCACATGCACAACTGTTTGTTGGTCCTGAAGGAAGCGGTACTTTACCTATGGCAATTGCGTATGCGCAATACATTATTTGCAGCAATCAAAACGCAGAGAACTCGAGTTCTAACGAAGCTTGTAACATCAAATTCCAGAAAACTTCGCATCCTGATTTACATTTTATTTATCCAACCGTAAGTACCGAAGATGTAAAAACGAAACCAAAAAGTATCGATTTTATCGCGGAATGGAGAGAATTTTTAACTCAAAATCCGTACGGAAGTTTGTTTGATTGGTACCAAATGTTAGGTGTAAAAAACAAACAAGGAGAAATTAGGGTCGATGATGCCCAGGAAATTTTGAAATCACTTGCGTTGAAATCCTACGAAGGCGGCTACAAAGTAATGATCATTTGGATGGCCGATAAATTGAACATTGCCGCTTCCAATAAATTATTAAAATTACTCGAAGAACCTACAGACAGAACGGTTTTTATCCTGATTTCAGAAAATGAAGAAGATATTATCCAAACCATTCGCTCTCGATGTCAAGTACTGCATTTTAACGGATTAAGCGAGACTATTATTGCAGAAGCCTTAGTTTCAAGAGAAAATACGGAGCCTAAAGAAGCTTTAAAAATAGCACATCAAGCACAAGGAAATTATAACAAAGCATTGCAATTATTACAACCAGATAGCGAATCCGTTTTTTTTGAAAAATGGTTTGTAGATTGGGTTCGTGCGGCTTTTAGAGCCAAAGGAAATGCCGCTGCAATTCAAGATTTGATTCAATGGAGCGAACAAATTGCTGGTTTAGGGAGAGAAACCCAAAAGAAGTTTTTGCATTTTTGTATTGATATGTTCCGTCAAGCCTTGTTGCTCAATTACCAAACGGAAAGCTTGGTTTACATGGAGCCAAAAGTAGAAAAATTCAAATTGGAGAATTTTGCCCCTTTCGTGAATGGCAACAACATCAATGCTATTTTCAAAGAACTTTCGGATGCTATGTATCACATTGAACGCAATGGAAACGCAAAAATTATTTTAACCGATTTATCTATAAAGCTCACCCGTTTAATTCATAAAAAATAAGAAAATGAACAACATTACTTCGATTTTAATTTTAATTTTTCTGGCCATTACATTCCTACAATCTGGGTATGACAAACTGTTTTATTGGAAAGACAATGTGGACTGGTTAAAAGGCCACTTTGCTAAAACGCCTTTAAAAAACCAAGTGCCATTAGCCTTGCTTAACATTTTAATATTAGAATTAATCTCCGGTATTCTATGTGTGGTGGGTTGTATTGAACTATTCATCAATAATGGTAGAATATTCGGTTTTTACGGAGCTGTTTTCTCTTGTATCACTTTATTGATGTTGCTTTTCGGACAACGATTGGCCAAAGATTATGATGGCGCAAGAACCATAGTTATCTATTTTATCCCTGCGATATTAGCGGTTTATTGGTTAAACTAAAAAATAGATTATTATTTAAAAACAACAATTTCCTTTTTACATAAAAAATATGACTCCAAAAAATCCTTCTGAATCCTTGACGACACTAACTGATTTAGTTTTACCAAGTGAGACCAATCCTTTGAACAATCTTTTTGGTGGTGAATTATTAGCCCGTATGGATCGTGCGGCCAGCATAGCAGCAAGAAGACATTCTCGTAGAATTGTAGTAACAGCTTCCGTAAATCACGTTGCATTTAACAGGGCAATACCTTTAGGAAGCGTGGTTACGGTCGAAGCCAAAGTTTCCCGAGCTTTCAAAAGTTCGATGGAAATATACATAGACATCTGGGTAGAGGATAGAGAATCTGGTAATAAAACCAAAGCCAATGAAGCCATTTACACTTTTGTGGCAGTGGATGATACCGGCAGACCCGTTGAAGTGCCCCAAATAGTTCCAGAAACTGAGCTAGAAAAACAACGTTTTGAAGCCGCATTGCGTCGCAAGCAACTTAGTTTGGTTTTGGCCGGAAAAATGAATCCACATGACGCAACCGAATTAAAAGCGTTGTTCATGTAGCCATAATTTCCCATGATATTTTTAATTTAAAATATTCTTGAAAGAGAAATTTTTAATTAAAAAAAGAAGTATTTTTACGAAAACAAATGTTCTTACACAATTGAAATTTTCAGGATTATTAGTCATCCTGTCAGTTTCTTAGAGATATAAAATAATACAAATAGATGAAAGAAAAGGTAAAAGAGAAGATGAGTACAGAAAAAGAATCAAAATTAAAAGCGCTACAACTTACGCTTGACAAGCTAGACAAAACGTACGGAAAAGGAACGGTGATGAAAATGGGAGATAAAGCCATTGAAGAAGTGGAAACTATCTCATCAGGATCTTTAGGAATCGATTTAGCCTTAGGCGTTGGTGGATATCCAAAAGGTAGAATTATTGAAATATACGGTCCAGAATCTTCTGGAAAAACAACTTTAACACTTCATGCGATTGCCGAAGCGCAAAAAGCGGGTGGAATTGCGGCTTTTATTGATGCCGAACACGCTTTTGATAGAAATTATGCAGAGAAATTAGGCGTAGATATCGAAAACTTGATCATATCGCAACCAGACAACGGAGAACAAGCATTAGAAATTGCCGAGAACTTAATTCGTTCAGGAGCAATAGATATTGTAGTAATTGACTCGGTTGCTGCTTTGACTCCAAAAAGTGAAATTGAAGGAGAAATGGGAGATTCTAAAATGGGTCTTCACGCTCGTTTGATGTCTCAGGCATTGCGTAAACTAACAGGAACGATTAGCAAAACAAATTGTACTGTTTTCTTTATCAACCAATTAAGAGAAAAAATTGGCGTTATGTTTGGAAATCCAGAAACTACAACTGGAGGAAATGCATTGAAGTTTTACGCTTCGGTTCGTTTAGATATTCGTCGGTCTACTCAAATTAAAGATGGCGATAACGTACTTGGAAACAGAACTAAAGTTAAAGTGGTGAAAAACAAAGTTGCTCCGCCTTTTAAAATTGCAGAATTTGACATCATGTACGGTGAAGGGGTTTCAAAAACTGGAGAGATTTTAGATCTTGCCGTAGAATTTGAAATCATCAAAAAAGCGGGATCTTGGTTCAGTTATGGTGAAACTAAATTAGGACAAGGTCGTGATGCTGTTAAGTCTTTGATAAAAGACAATCCGGAATTAGCAGATGAATTAGAAGAAAAAATAAAAGCTAAAATAAAAGAATTAGCAGAAGCATAAAAAACTAAAAAAACCGAGAATTCTCGGTTTTTTTTTATTTGTGACGCAACCTTTTTTGAAAACTTCATCTATTAAGAAAACCGTTAAAAAACTATTAACATAACGGAATAGTATTAACTTTTAAATGATTAAAGATGAAAAAAATTGTTTTACTCACCCTGTTTTTATTGAGCTTGGCGGGTTGTAGTATTGACGACAATCAACCCAATTACAGCTATGAAGTACTTCCTATAGACAGTTACACATTACCTCAATCTTTCACTTTAGGACAAACCTATGAGATAAAATTGAAATACAAAAAACCTACGGATTGCCACTCTTTTCAAGGAATTTATTACGATAAAAATTTAAACGTGAGAACAATTGGTATACAAACTACAGTTTTTGAAAATGCAAATTGCAAGCCGTTAACTGCTGAACCAACTGAAGTTTCTTTTAATTTTTATGTAACCAATACCGGTTCCTACATCTTTAAATTCTATAAAGGGGAGGACGCTAATGGACAAAATATATTTGAAGAAGTTGAAATTCCAGTGATTAATTAATGACCGGAAAAACTGTGGTATTAGATCAAATAATTAATCAATGTAAAAAAAACTGCCCTAAGGCACAAGAGCAATTGTATCAATTGTTTTCTAAAAAATTCTTTGGGGTGTGTTTAAAATATTCAAGTGATTATGCAGATGCCGAAGACAATCTACAGGATGGGTTTTTAATCATTTTTGACAAAATTGAACAGTATAATTTCAAAGGCTCTTTTGAAGGGTGGGCAAAGAGAATAATTATTAACAATGCCCTTCAAAAATTTAGAGGTGTCAGATATATGGAGGTCATAAACGACAATATTCCTGAGGAAGAAGTCGAAATTGAAGACGAAAATATTTCAATCGAATACCTAATGCAAATCATTCAAGAACTTCCAGACCAGTACCGATTAGTTTTTAGCCTTTATGTACTTGATGGATATTCTCATAAAGAAGTTTCCGAAATGCTAAAAATTACTACTGGGACCACAAAGTCAAATCTTGCAAGAGCCAGAGCGATTTTAAAAGAAAAAATTGATCATCACACAAAAATTAAAATAAATTCATTGGCAAAATGAACGACAAAAAAAATATAGACCGATTGTTTCAAGAGCGATTCAAAGACTTTGAATCAGAGCCCAGTGAACAGGTTTGGATAAATATTCACGCCTCTTTAAAAGAGAAAGAGGAAGACCGAAAAGTAATTCCATTTTGGATAAAATCTTCAGGGATTGCTGCTGCTTTCCTTTTAGGTTTTTTTCTGTTGAATACCTTTATAAACAACGAAGTTGAATTAAAAAACGGCGTGGTTATAGACACGAAAAATTTAAAAAACTCGTTTGATGGAAAGGATTCTAGTCTTGATAAAACAAAAAAAGAGCAAAATCCTTTAGAATTGAAAACAATTCCTCAGGTTGTAGTTAACAAAATTAAAACAGGAAAAACAGATGAAAAAGAAATTATATCTTCTGATAGATTTAAAATCAATTCGAACAAAGAGAAGAATCAAAACGGTTCTGTTGTTTATTTCCAAAAAAATAATTCACCGCTAAAACAAACATCAGCAAATAATGGCAACCAAAACGCTACGGTTGTTACTGCTGAAAAAAACAACACAAAAAACTATAATCCGTTTGAGAACATTCGACAAAATCAATCACTGGAAAAAAGCAATTTAAAAGAGAATGAAAACGCTAAAATTGTAGCAATAGACACTAAAAAAGAGCCTTCAAGTCCTGCTGAAACTCCAAATGAATTAGAAGAAATTCTTAAAAAGAAAAAAGGAGAAGAAAAAGAGGCTGTAGTTCTCAATCAAAAAAACAAGTGGCAAATTACGCCAAATATCGCAGCTGTATATCTGAATTCGAATTCAGGCGGTTCTGCCATTGACCCTCAATTTTCAGAAAATCAAAAAACAGGCGATAACAGCTTAAGTTTTGGTGTTGGGGTAAATTATGCTGTTTCTAAAAAAGTAGCCTTACGAAGCGGAATAAACAAGCTCTCGTTAGGATACAACACAAATAACGTAGTCTACTCAACTGGTTTGGCAAATAATAATCTGGCAAATATTAATTATTCTTCAAATGCATTAATTGAGATTAAAAACCAAACCGCTCTGAACGGCTTAATCACTTTCGAAAAAGACCTACAAAAAACCAATACAGGCGCCATCAATCAAAAAATGGGCTATTATGAAGTTCCTTTGGAAGTTTCCTATGCTGTTTTGGATAAAAAATTCGGAATTAACGTTATTGGAGGTGTAAGTACTTTGTTTCTCAGCCAGAATAAAATATCGTTAGTTTCATCTGAAACCAATGTGAAATTAGGCGAAGCAAAAAACTTGAATCAAGTTCATTTCAGTACTAATGTGGGTTTAGGATTTAAGTACCAGATTATAAAATCATTCCAAATTAATGTGGAACCAATGGTAAAATATCAATTGAATACATTTTCAAACAACTCGGGCGACTTTAAACCGCTATTTATCGGATTGTATTCTGGTATTAGCTATAGCTTTTAATTGGATCTGAGTCGAAAGCTACTAGTTGATTGTATATTATCTCTCGTACTTCATCCCGAATTTCTTTTCGGTCAACGCCGGTTTTTCCTAAAGTTTCTATGTGTGAATGCATTTTTACACGCATAATTCCCGGGCTTCCGCTGAAAAAAGTATACGAAAATCTCTTCTTGTTATCAGCAAAAGTAATGGGAACAATAGGAATTTCGTGTTCTATCGCCAAGCGAAAAGCACCGTCTTTGAAAGTATCTAACAAAATAGATTCATCATCCGGAACACCGCCTTCTGGAAAAATACAGATACTAAGCCCTTGATTGATTCTTTTTTGAGCACGATTAAAGACTTCCATTCTGCTTTTTGAAGAACTTCTGTCTACCAAAATACAGGTTCTTTTGTAGAAAAATCCAAACAAAGGAATTTTTGAAAGCTCTTTTTTACCCACAAAAACAAACGGATTTCTAGTCAAGGCGAGCATCAGCATAATATCGGCCATGGAAGTGTGATTGGCAACAATCATATAACTTTTTTGGTATTCCATTTCTTGGCTTTTATCTATTTTATAATAAAATCCCATCCCGAAAAGAATGAATTTTGCCCAAATACGAGCCATCTTAAAAAAATAAGGATAACCGCTTTCCGTCAAAATAGACAATACCAGAAAAGGAAACATCACCAATATGGGAATGGCCATCAAAATATAAAACCAAATGCGCCACAATACCCAAAAAATAATTTTTAATCCTCTCATAAGTTCAAAAGTAAGAAATCGTAGGCGAATAATAATAAAAGAATTTGCTTTGGAAAGCTAAGTATTAGAAAAACTTTACAATCGTTGCAAACTTTGCGAAAATCTTTGCGAACTTTGCGGTTAAGAAAAAAGAAATAATGGCAAAAATACTTACAGGCGTTCAAAGTACAGGAACACCACATTTAGGAAACTTACTTGGCGCAATCATTCCCGCAATAGCTTTATCAAATAAACCTGAAAACGAATCCTTTCTTTTCATTGCCGATTTACATTCAATAACACAAATAAAAAACGGCGAAACCTTACGAACCAATACCTACAGTACCGCTGCAGCTTGGTTGGCGTGTGGTTTGAATGTAGACAAAGTAGTTTTCTACAGACAATCTGACGTGCCTCAAACAGCGGAATTATCCTGGTATTTAAGTTGTTTTTTTCCTTTTCAACGCTTGACATTAGCACACTCTTTCAAAGACAAAGCCGATAGACTCGAAGATGTAAACGCTGGTTTGTTTTCGTATCCAATGTTAATGGCTGCCGATATTTTATTATACGATGCAGAGTTTGTTCCAGTAGGAAAAGACCAATTGCAACACCTTGAAATCACACGTGATGTAGCATCCCGTTTCAACCACCAAATGGGAGAAACGTTCGTACTTCCCGAAGCCAAAATTCAGGAAGACAGCATGTTGATTCCGGGAACCAATGGCGGAAAAATGAGTAAATCAGCCAATAATATTATCAACATATTCCTGGATGATAAGTCCTTACGCAAACAAGTGATGAGCATTGAAACCGACAGCACGCCGCTGGAAGATCCTAAAAATCCAGATACGTGCAATGCTTTTGCTATTTATTCCTTATTGGCAAATGAAGAACAAATCGCAGCGATGAAAGCCAATTACCTTGGCGGAAATTACGGTTACGGTCACGCCAAACAAGCCTTGTTTGAATTGATTACAGAAACTTTCAAAACCGAAAGAGAGAAATACAATTACTACATCAATAATCTTACTGAAGTTGATGCACTTTTAAAGATTGGTGCTCAAAAAGCAGCTGCTGTTGCGAATGGAGTGCTGGCAAGAGTAAGAGAAAAATTAGGATTTGAAGTGTAACAATCCATTTTTAAAACTTTAAGTCATGTAAGATTTTTTACCTTTAAAACTTTTAGAAAACTTACATGACTTATCTGTTTAAATCAAATCACGTTTATAGCAATCCCTTTTTAGTTCAATGGTCTGGAAAGGGAATTTTTTTAAATATCACTAAAAGTGGGTATTTCCATTACAATAAACACTTCCTATGTTTGTAAACAGCTATTAGGATAAATAGTCTTAACTTTACGAATCAAACTATGAAACAAACCAAAAACCAAAAACCAAAAACCAAAAACCAAAAACCAAAAAGCAAAAAGCTACATTAGCAAATTTCTACTTCTTTTTGTTCTAACAATAACGTTGAGCAATTGCCAAGCAGAGGAAGATGTAGTTAGAGAAGAAGATCAAATAAATGCTATTTATAAAGATGAAACAGTTCGTTATTTGGAAGAACTCAAATTAAATGCTACTAAAAAACAGTTAAATAAAATTGAAGAATTGTCCGCTGCAATTGACATGAATACTCTAAAAATTTATGATTTAAAATCTACTCAAAAAGTACTAATTGTTGACGTAAAATCTTTAAATGGAGTAGAAACTTCAAACAAAATCAAGACCCTTTTCTTCCTGATTGAAAATAAAATTATTCGATCCAGAATTGTTACTTTTAGCGATAAAACCTCTTTTAATGATAAAGATTATAATAAAATGATTCTTTCCATTTTAGATCATAATAAAGATAAAAATCAGTATTCTGGCCTTATATCGTTTTACAGTCCATATCAAAACAAACTACTTACAGATCAATTTGAAAGTGGGATTCTTACAGAAAACGGGACTTTAAGCCTAAAAAGCACCAAAAATAAAATCGGAAAAACCAATGGTTGTACTGATTGGTATTGGGTAACATACTATTCTAATGGTACACAAACCAGTCAATACGTGTATACCACCTGCACTCCTTGTGAAGAAATGGCGTATAAAACAACAAATGATTGTGGTGGCGGAAGCGGTGGTGGTTCTAGCTCAGGCGGGACAGGAGGCGGGCCCAGTTTTCCGAATTCGCCCAATACGAACGACACATACGATTACTTCTCGCCAGAAGGCGAACACGTTAGGTTTCAGTTTATAGATAACATTTGGAAAATCATTCTAATCAGCCTACCTGAAGTTGTAGTGAAGTCAGTTCCTGAATCACGTCCTTACTTGATTTTTGATTGGCCTCAAGACCAACAAAAAGCTTATGGTGAAGGATTTATTTTTACTTATGAATCAGAAACGGGAAGTTGGGAAGGAGTGCCTGCAACCGATCAACTTTTGGCTGAAGTTATAGAAGATCAAATTGATGATAGTAAACTTGACCCTTGCCCAAAAGAGGTTATGCAACAACTCAAAAATACAACAAATTCCGATATAGTTAATGTGCTGAAGAAATTGGGAGCAAGCAGTATATATACCGTAAATATGGTCATGGAGCCAGCAGCTACTTATGCAGAGACTCAACGAATTTCCAAAAATAATTATGTAATTAGAGTTGATAGAACTAGCTCTACAGATGGCACAAAATTATTTAAAGCCACAGCATTGGTACACGAGGTGATACATGCGTACTTTTTGAGCATCGTAGACGATTATAATTACAACTACCCTACCAATGCTCCAATGGCCGATTTTCCTGAATTATTTGAGGCATATGTAAAAAAAACATATCCTAATCCGAGCGATGCACAACACAAAGAAATGGCTGATAAATATGTAGATGCTATGGCATCGGCATTGCAAGAATATGATGCAAATTATACTGTGCCATATCAAGTTTACAAAGATTTAGCTTGGGGTGGTTTAAGAGATGCTCCAGTATTTAATGCTACATTTCCTCCAGGAAGTGCCGAAAGAATTAGAATTACAAATAGATACAACGCAGAATCTACTGGTCATTCTGTTGGAGATGGAACTCCAAATGCACAAACACCAGTGGGAAAACCATGTAATTAAACTTTGAAACGATGAAAAACTACTTTATTTACACCGTCATTATTTTATTATCCATAACAAATTTTTCAAATATGTTGTTTGCACAATCAACAAATGAAAAATACAAAGCGCTTAACGACTATTTTGAAACAATTGTAAAAGATTCAACCCAAGATGTGTTTGTTGCTAAAGAAAAAATTAATTCCAATGAGACTTTAAATATATTTGGATTAAACGAAATATTGATTGTTGATCCAGCAGGAAATTGGAAAAGTGACACTACGTTATACAAAAAGAAAGACTTCGAAATGATGAAGAAAGAATACAAAAACAGATGTGTTCCAGGTAAGAGAATTTGGTGGTGTAATGACGATTACTGGACGAAAGATGATTTTAGGTATAAAAAAGTTGTTTTAGAAAGTATGAATAGAGATAAAGGGATAGAGCTTATTTTTGAGAAATATAATGGAATAGACATTGACGTGTATGGTTTTTCCGAACCTATTTATTACCAAAATAACAAATATGTTGTTTTTACGGTACATAAATCACATATGGCAGGGACAAATACAATTATTGTTATAATGAAAAAAATTAAATGCAAATGGATTGTGACACACCAAGGGTCGAACCATAATATTATAAACTAAAAAAAAAAATTGATATTTTCTCGTTAAATTTAAATGTTTGAACCTACGAAAAAGCAGTTTCCGTATTTAGGAACTGCTTTTTTTATATCGCCTCAAACAATTTCCCCGGCAGAGGTCGTATCACGCCTTTCAATTCCATATTCAATAGCATTCCAGAGATTTTATAAATAGGAAAATCACAGCGCAAAGCAATAATATCCATCAGTTCTTTTCCTGTTTTAAGGAGGTAATCGTATACTTTTTGCTCATCATCATCTAAGCTTACAAACAATTGTTTCTGTACGGGTTTGGATTCCTTCTGAATATCCCAATTCAAAATATAGATCAAATCCGCAGCACTCGTCAAGACATTTGCTTTTTGGGTTTTTATCAGGTTGTTGCAACCCTGGCTGTATTTATCCGTAACACGTCCCGGAACGGCAAAAACATCTCGATTGTAATCATTGGCCAAATTTGCCGTGATTAAAGATCCGCCTCTATCCGCTGATTCAATTACGATAGTCGCTTCAGACATTCCTGCAACGATTCTGTTTCTTCGTACGAAATTTTCTTTATCGGGATTCGAGGAACTCCAAAACTCGGTCATAAAACCACCGTTCTGCTCGACTTTCGATACATATTTTTTATGGGTTTTCGGGTAAATTTGGTTCAACCCATGCGCTACAACTCCTATCGTCTGTAAATTATGTTCCATTGCCAATTGGTGTGCGACAATATCAACGCCATAGGCAAAACCACTGACAATTATAGGATCCAGTGGAGCTAAATCTTCGATCAGTTTTCTACAAAATTCCGTTCCATACGAGGTAATTTGGCGCGTTCCTACAATACTGATTATTCTTCTGTTTTTTAAATTGATATTTCCAGATGTGAATAATAAAAGTGGTCCATCAATACAATGTTTCAACCGTTCCGGATAGTCTTCATCCTGAAAATAAACTGCATTTATTTCATTTGCTTTTATAAACTCCAGTTCTTGAGTTGCTTTTTCGAAAACCGATTTGTCCTTTAAATTTTTCATCAAAACAGATCCTACTCCATCAATAGCAGCGAGTTGCGAAGCCTTTGTATTAAAAACCGCTTCTGCAGTTCCAAAATGGGTAATCAGTTTTTTGGCCATGATGTCGCCTACGCCTTCTATTCTTTGCAATGCCAATAAATAAAATAAATCCTGCTCTTTCATGCTAATTGTTTGAGAGTGAAATGTATAAATTTTTATGCGGATTGTTAATAAAAATTGTGAATAAAATTTTGATAACTATTTTGGTTGTATAACTTTGTAAGTATGAAAATCGAACTATACATCGCGCAGCTTTTATACCGTTATCAATGTGTTACCGTTCCTGGTTTCGGAGCTTTTTTGACCGAAATTCAATCGGCTAAACTAAACGAAAGTACAAATTCATTTTCTCCTCCCAAAAAAATGATCGCTTTCAATGCTAATCTAAAAAACAATGATGGTTTATTAGCCAATCATATCGCTTTAGCGGAGAAAACTTCTTATGAATATGCCGTAAGTAAAATTCAATACGAGGTATTTAATTGGAAAAAAGCATTTGAAGAAAACGAACTTATTTCAATAAAAAATGTAGGTGATCTTCGCTTGAATGCAGATAAAAATATCGTTTTCACACCTTACGATCAAACGAATTATTTAACTAGTTCTTTTGGTTTGGCTCCATTTGTTTCGCCTCTTGTAAAAAGAGAAATCTTTGAAAAAGAAGTAGCAGCAATTGAAGAAAAAGCTACCATAACAATGGTTCCTGAAACAAGAACAGCAAATCCATATTTAAAATATGCCGCTATTTTTGTATTAGGATTGGGACTTGTAGGAAGTATTGGTTATCCAATGTATCAAAACCAAATTGCCTCAGAAACAATGCTTGTTGAAACTGCAGTTCAAAAACAAGTTCAAAATAAAATTCAGCAAGCTACTTTCTTCATCGAAAGTCCGGTTCCTGCTGTTACACTTTCGGTAAAATCCGATAAAGAGATAAAAATGCCGTATCACATTATGGCAGGCGTGTACCGAGAAGAAAAAAATGCCAACAAAACCTTGCGCATTTTAACGCGTTTAGGATATGATGCTAAACGAATCGCTCCTAACAAAAACGGTTATTTTCCAGTGTTATACGGAAGCTACGCTACTTTTGCCGAAGCTGAAAAAGCAAAAAAAGAAATCAATGAAAAGCACAATCCAGAAGCTTGGATATTAATTCAATCACTATAAAAACTAAAAAACCCTATTCTTACCGAATAGGGTTTTTTAGTTTTAACACATTCTGTTTTTAATTCAAACTCGCTTTGTACATCCTCGCCTCTTCCCAAGAAAATTTTTGTCCGTGTTGTTCCATCAAGGCATTGAGTGATTCTTCTCGGTATCCTGCAAAAGCGGTTGCTAAATCCTGTAGTTTATCCTCGGGCAAAACTTCTGAAATGGCTACTGCTTTGGTTTGTATCAACTTGACGAAATGCGAATAAATGGTTTGTTTGGTCAACACTCTAATGGTCGCAATGTCATCAATAGATTTCTTTTCGACCCACAATTCGTAGGTTTCCTGAACGGTAGATTTCTTTAGTACAGTTGTTTTTGCTTTTTTCGAAGTGTAGCGTTCCGCATCTTTTTCGTCATCAATTAAAGTAATGTTTAGTTCTTTAAACTGATTTTGTATGGCTTCCGTTTTACGGCTGATGTATTTTTTTATTTCTGAAGATGTCAATTTCTCTTTCGAAATGGTTTCGCCCGCCACAACGGTTTCTATCAATAATTTGGCCTTCATTAAGCGCAACACAGCTTTGGTTTGCAGTTCTTCCAGCACGATTAATTCATCATAAAACATTTTTGCTTTTTTGATGCGTTTTACTTCTTCGATTTTCCAAAGAATTTCAAAAACCAAGTCGTCCATTGGTTTTAAGAAATAACTAAAAGCCGCTTGAATGCGTTCCGAAACATGATTCAAATCAACTGTTTCAGGAGCAAAAAGCTTGTTCAATTGCGCAATGAATTTTTGGGATGGATCCAAAAGCTGATCTACTTGTTCCGCTTGCTTTTTTGCCCAAACCGCATGTTTGGATTTTCCTGAAACTTCCGAATTTTCGTTGTAACTGAATCGGTGATTGCGCCATTCTTGAGCCAAATCATTCCAATCGAACGTGTTTATCAAATAGTTATGAATGAAATTCTTGGTTTCAAAATGTAATGCATTGGCTAAAAATGAATCCGAAGCTTTGTTCAACGAATAATCCATCACATCCTGATCGTTTGAAATGCCATTCATACGCAGCGGAGAAAGCAAAATAAGCCCTTCTAACGAGCGCAAACGCGACAATGCGACATAAGCTTGTCCCGGCAGAAAAACTTGCGAAACATCAAGCGCGGCTCTGTCAAATGTCAAACCTTGGCTTTTATGCACTGTAATGGCCCATGCTAATTTGATGGGATAATGCACAAAAGTACCCAAAACTTCTTCTTCAATTTCCTTAGTAGTTTGATCTACTTTGTAGCGAATGTTTTGCCATTCGTATTTTTCAACTTCTATAGTTTTGTTTTCTTCTGGGAAATGAACTAGGATTTCTTGGCTTCCCAATGATTTTATAACTCCCATTTTTCCGTTGAAATAATGCTTGTCAAACGACAAATCGTTTTTTACAAACATGATTTGCGCGCCCACTTTTAACTTCAGCTCTTGTTCCACGGGGAATATTTTATCCGGAAAATCTCCAGTGATAACGGTTTTATAGGTCACTAATTTCCCTTCAAGATCTTCCAAAGCCTGAGCATTCATGGAATCGGCTTTGTTGTTGTGCGTAGTTAATGTGATGTATCCTTTGTTTGCTTTTAAATCAAAATCAGGTTTTACGTATTGGTTTAACGTTTGAATGTCTTGCTGGGAAATCTGGTTGTTGCGCAGATTATTCAAAACCGAAATAAAGGTATCATCGGTTTGACGAAAAATCTTAGACAATTCAATGTATAAAGGCGGATGTTGCTGCACGACATGCGAATGGAAAAAGAATTTTCCTTTGTAATAGGTTTTCAGCGTACGCCATTCTTCGTCCCTGATTACCGGTGGCAATTGCAATAAATCGCCAATATACAAGACCTGAACGCCACCAAAAGCAGTATTTTTCTTGCGTACCGTTTGCATCATATAATCCATAGCGTCCAATAAATCAGCTCGAAGCATACTGACTTCATCTATAATCAACAATTCCATATTTCGAATCACCGATTTCTTTAAACCACTCATTTTGAAATGCCTACGCAACGTAGCTTTGGTTTCAAACTTGGTGCTTTCAGAAAATTGAGGCGATGAATTATCCGGAATAAATCCTCCAAACGGCAACTGAAACATCGAGTGAATCGTAACACCGCCCGCATTTAAAGCGGCAATTCCCGTTGGCGCCACAACAACAGTATTCTTGTGCGTGGTTTGGATAATTTCCCGTAAAAGTGTGGTTTTTCCCGTCCCTGCTTTCCCTGTAAGGAAAACGGATCGATGCGTTTGATTGATGAATCGTAAAGTGTAAGCGGCGGCTTCTGAAATGGTTTGCATTAGGCGTGTATATATAAAGCTAAAGTATTGAAAATTAGGAATACTATTTTAATTTTCTGAAAACATTTTAGGATTAAAATTCAACTGTTTTTAGCCCCGATAGCAGCGAAAATCCTCGAAATTTAGTAAGTGACTATTTTCTAGCCGGAAAAGAGCGACCAACGGAAGCTCCTTTTATGGTTAGAAAAAACACTTCCTAAACGAGAGATTACAGCGTATAGCGGGAAATAGCTTCAAAAAAAATGCCTTCAATCTAAAGCTAGACGAAGGCAATTTTTTGAATTAATATAAAAAAATTATTTTTTAGCTTCTGCTTTTTCTTCTGTTTTTGCAGGTGCTTTGTATTTATCGTTCAGGCCTTTGATGATTTCTTTAGTGATATCAAATTTGTCTTCAGCGTATAAAATTGAAGCTGCATCACCAGTTCCGTAGATGTAAGCATATCCTTTTTCTTTTCCGTACGCTTTGATGAATTTTTTTACTCCGCTTACTAATGAATCCATTTCTTTTCCGCTTTCAACTTGCAATTCTTGAGACAATGCTTGTTGTGCGTAGCTTAATTGTTGTTCTTTCTTTTGCAATTCAGCTCCTTTTTGTTGTGCCCATGCTTGACCATTAGCTTGTGCCTGCGCTTGAAAACTTGCTGCTTCTTGCTTGAATCTTGCAATTTCAGCTTCTAGTTGTCTTCCTTTTTCTTCTGCTTTTGTTTTATATTTTGCTTCAAGGTCTTTTGCCTCTGTATATTCTTTCATTAATTCAGAAGTGTCTACGTAAGCTGTTTTTACTTCTTTAGCTGCTTCGGCTGGTTTGTTACAAGCAACAATTGAAATTGATAACGCGATAATTAATAATGCTTTTTTCATTTTGATAAATTTCTAGTTTTGAGTATTGGTGACAAAAATATAAAAAAATAGATAGCATTGACATAAAGTTTAAAAAATGCTACTTTTTTATGATATAGGATTTTATTATTATGATTAATGAATGTATAATTTATGACTATTAAAAACGGACTTCATATCTTTTAATTAAGAGAATTAGTTTTAAAATTCAACGATAACCCTCGATTTAGCCAAAAAATGCGCTTAAATACACTTAAAATGATTTTTAGTTGTTTTTTAGGATATAAATGTGTGAAGAATACTCGAAATTCTTCTTCGCTTTCCAATTCGACTGCAAACCGATGAAAAAGGCTTTTGCATAATTCATTTTACCGGTTTTGTATTTTTCAGAAAGTAAGCTCACGTAAAAAGAGTCGAATTTCATAGGAAGTACTTTTACCAATTTCATTTCTTCTTTTTCGAAAAGCATTTTTATTGTCGTTTTAGAAAAATGCCAAAAATGAATTGGCACATCATAAGCGGCCCAAAACTTTCCGTAATGTTTTGCATCGAAAGATTTGAAATTTGGAACAGCAATAATTAAAGTTCCGTTAGGTTTTAATAATCGTTTCAATTCTTTAATTTGGTTTTCCAAATTTGGAACGTGTTCCAAAACATGCCACATCGAAATCACATCAAAAGAATGATTGTCTAATTCGCTGGTTTCCCCAACAAATGAAACACCTTTCTTTTTTGCAATCGCTTTTGCTTTTTCGCTTGGCTCCACTCCTATCGTATGCCAACCGTTTTCTTTGGCCACAGATAAAAAATCTCCTGTTCCGGCACCAATGTCTAAAATGCTTCCTTTATTGGATTGCAATGAATTGATTAAATTCAATTTGTTTTTAAGCGCAATGGTTTTTACAAAATGATATGCTTTTTCAAACAAAGATCTTTTACTATCCGTGTGCGAAATATAATCCACGCTTTCGTAATACTTTCCTAAATTTTCTAAACTGGGTTGCGGAGTCGTAATCAGCATGTCCAATTTATCATCATGATACAAATCGAAAATTTCCTGAGAAACAGAATAATCTTTAACGGTTAAAAAAGGCTGTTGTTTTGAAATGTCCATTAATTAATAGTGCTTTTATATTTTAATTTTAAACTAAACCCTGAAAACACCAAAGGATACTTTCAGGGTTGAAATATTTATTTTTGCGATTCTTCAATTATAGCAAGGCTTCACAGCGTAGTTTCACGTGGAACAAAATGATTTAAGAATAAAGATTAACGATTTCTGATTTCAGATCTTTGGTAAATCTGCAATCAAAAATCGTAAATCAAAAATCTACAATCCCTAACGTCCCATATAAATCAGCAACACCGAAACATCACTTGGCGAAACACCACTGATTCTTGATGCTTGCGAAATAGTTACCGGACGAATCTTGCTTAATTTTTGTTTTGCCTCAATCGACATGGATTTTATTTTTTCATAGTCAAAATTTTCTGGGATTTTCACATCTTCCAGTCGAAGCAATTTATCAGCATTGTTTCTTTCCTTTTCTATGTAACCAGAATACTTGACTTGGATTTCGGCTTGTTCCAAAATTTCTTGGTCCAAATCATTTTCTGCAACATAAGCTGCAACCTTATCAAATTTCATGATGTCTTCTAAATCAATTTGCGGACGAGAAAACACTTTAAACATTTTATCCCCTTGCGTAATCAGCGCCGTATCTTTTGATTCTAAAATAGGATTTGCTTCTGCAACCGAAACACTCGTTTCTTTGAAGAAAGCCACCATCTTTTCAGATTCATTTAATTTGTGTTCCATTCTGCGCAAACGCGCTTCTGAAGCCAAACCTATTTCATGTGACATTGGCGTCAATCTGAAATCGGCATTATCTTGTCGCAACAACGTTCTATACTCTGCACGAGAAGTAAACATTCTGTACGGCTCTTCCGTTCCTTTCGTAATTAAATCATCAATCAAAACTCCGATGTAAGCTTCGTCCCTTTTTAAAATTAACGGCGCTTTTTCATGCACTTTTAAATGCGCATTTATTCCAGCCATCAATCCTTGAGAAGCCGCTTCTTCATATCCGGTAGTACCGTTAATTTGTCCGGCGAAATACAAACCTTCAATAAGCTTTGTTTCCAAAGTATGCTTCAATTGTGTCGGTGGGAAATAATCATATTCGATTGCATAACCCGGTCGAAAGAATTTCACCTTCTCAAATCCCGCAACAGAACTCAACGCTTTAAATTGAATATCTTCAGGAAGCGATGTAGAAAATCCATTTACATAAACCTCGCACGTATTCCATCCTTCTGGCTCCACAAATAATTGGTGTCTTTCTTTATCAGCAAAACGATTAATTTTATCTTCAATCGAAGGGCAATATCTTGGCCCTAGACTTTTTATTCTTCCGTTAAACATTGGCGAACGATCAAAACCTTCTCTCAAAATATCATGAACATCAAGAGACGTGTACGTCATATGGCAAGACCGCTGATGAACCAACGGAGAAGTAACATCCGAATAAGAGAACTTATCCGGTTTAGCATCTCCTTTTTCTTCATTCATTTTCGAGTAATCCAAAGAACGTCCATCTACTCTTGGAGGCGTTCCCGTTTTCATTCGACCCGATTCAAAACCTGCAGCAACTAAATCTTCTGTGATTCCATGTGCAGCACTTTCGCCTGCTCTTCCTCCGCCAAATTGTTTTTCGCCAATATGAATCAAACCATTCAGGAAAGTTCCATTGGTCAACACAACCGATTTAGAACGAATCTCCACTCCAAGAGAAGTTCGGATTCCTTTAATTTTTCCGTTTTCAATTATCAAACCTTTAACCATTTCTTGATAGAAATCAAGATTTGGAGTTCCTTCCAGCATCATTCTCCACTCCTCAGCAAAACGCATACGGTCACTTTGAACACGCGGCGACCACATTGCAGGGCCTTTGGACTTGTTCAACATCTTAAATTGGATTGCCGTCCTGTCCGAAACAATTCCCGAGTATCCTCCAAGCGCATCAATCTCACGCACAATTTGTCCTTTAGCAATTCCGCCCATCGCTGGGTTGCATGACATCTGGGCAATGTTCTGCAAACTCATTGTAACCAATAAAGTTTTTGAACCCAAATTTGCAGCAGCGGCAGCAGCTTCAGAACCTGCATGGCCTGCACCAACAACGATTACATCATATTCATTTAGAAACATCTTCTTTTATAATTTAATCCTTGTTAAGGATTGTAATTTTGAAATCTATATTTTGTTCCACGTGAAACATTATTAACCTATTTTTAAACCAATACTAAATGTTCCACGTGAAACACTTTGAATTTGAAAATTTGAAATACACTATTGTTCCACGTGAAACATAGCGATTTTTTCATCTTCTTTACTACGCATTAAAACCTCTTCGGCCTCACCTTTGTCTTTATAACCGCAGTAGTGTAAAATTCCATGAACTAGAACGCGCTTTAATTCTTCTTCAAAAGAAACATCAAAGTCAGTAGCATTGTCTTTTACTCTTTCGATAGAAACAAAAATATCTCCGTGCAATTCATTACCCATAGAATAATCAAAGCTGATGATATCCGTTAACGTATCATGATCGAGATACTCCAGATTAATTTTATGAAGATATTCATCATCGCAAAAGATATAATTTATCTCACCCTCTTTCTTGTTTTCCGAGGTAATAACATTTCCTAACCAAGCGGCTATAGCTTCTTCGTTATCTAAATTAAAGTCGGTTTCGTAATTAAAATTGATCATTTTTTATTAAAATATTCTTGAACCTTTTGATTAAAATTCGAGCGCAAAGGTAAGGATTGTCTATTTAATATTTCTATGCTATTCAAATAATCTAATAAAGCAGCTGGCAGCGCATTAGATTGATTATTAAACTCCTTTTTATTGGTTTCAGATTGGCGCTTATTTTCCTCTCCTTGTTGTTGTATGGCAGAATTCAATTTCAATAATTCCTGTTTTACATTCAGTATCTTTTGAAGTGTTTCGTTCTTAAAACCTTTGTTCAATAATTGCTTTTCAATTTGCTTCATTTGTTCCAAAGCGCTTTGTCCATTACCTCCCAATCCTTGTTTGTTCAACTCGTTTTGCAATGCTTCACGTAATTGTTTTTGCTCTTTGTAAATTTCCATAATAGCCTGTGCCTCGCCTTCACCTCCCTCACCGTCTTGACCTGATTCCCCTGGCTTACCTTGTTTGCCGTTTTGTCCTTTTTGACCTTCGCCAGGTTTCTCGCCTTTCTTCATTCCGTCTTTCATTTTCTCACCTAGACCTTCTTGCTTTTTAATAATATCTGGCAATTGCATTCCTTGTCCTTGACCTGGTTTCGGTTTACCAGAACCCATTCCTGACATTTGCATTTGCATATTGTTAAGCATATCACTTAAGAAATCTGCTAATTTGTTAGCCGCAGAAATGGTATATTGTTGATGCGACAAACCTTTTGGAACTTGAGCATCTGTTAAACTGGACAAAGACTTATCTACGTTGTAAACTACATTGCCAATCTCTTTGGTTATGTCTTCAGCAATTTTTGGGTTACGCAACGACATTGCAAACAAACTGTCATCAACATGCTTGAACTGTTGCTTTAAATCCTGTTGGATTTTAATATTTTTATTAAAGGCCGGAGACCCTGATTTGTGCTTTTTGAACTGATTCATCAAGTCTTCTTGTGACAAAGAAAACGCTAATAAATTATCTAAAATTTGTCGCAACATTGCCACATCTTCCTGCAACTGTTCCATCTCACCTTGCTCCAAAGTTTGTGCCATTTTTTGAGACATCTCTTTCATCTTTTTAGAAGCACTTTTTTGATTTGGTTTGGCATTATCTTTTTTGTCTTTCTTCAATTCCTCAGACGCTTTCTTTAAATCTTCGTCAATGCTTTTTTCTTTAGCAACGTCTTTAGGCAAGTCCAAAGGTGATTTTAATTCCTTATTTTCTTTATCCAAATCGTTTAAATCTTCTTGGATTTTATCAAACTCAGCATTAATGTCTTCTTGTTTATCCAGTTTATTTTCCTTTTCATCATTAGATAATTTATCTTGCTTTTCAGAAAGCTTGTCCAATTTGTCTCCTAATTGTTCTGCTTTCTTTTCAACATAAAACCTCTTTGTCAATTCCACCAACTGTTCTAAATTCTTAGTTTGGTTTTTACTATTTTGTTTGAATTTATCCAACTTAGACAACAACTCTTCATTCTGAATTTTATCATTCAGTTCTTTCAATTCATCTAAAAGCTTCTGGTTTTTTTCCAATTCCTTTTCAGCTTTATCCATTCGTTTTTGAAGCTCTTCTTTTAATTCATCCTTTTTATCGGTTTTGAATTGCTCCAAATTATCGTTCATTTTTTTAGTGAATTCCTTCATCATCTCATCCTGTTTCATTTGACGCTTGATGAAATCATTTACTTTTTGCTGATCTTTGAAATCCAAATTTTCTTTTTCTTTTCCTGTTTTTTGCAACTTCTCCATTTCAGAAATTTGTTTGTCTTGATTCTTCAAAGACTTTTCTAAACTATTGATATTGTCATTTTGCTGCTGCAAAATCTGATCTTCTTTCTCTTCATCTGTGGAAACACGATTAGAAAAAACAGAAGACTTCGTGCTTTTGAAATTATGGATTGCATCGTTATCAAAAACTTCAAAATAATAATCATATGACACGCCTTGCTCTACCGGAAGATTACTTGGAAACGAAAACACGAATTGATCAAAAGCACTTTTCTTAATAGCAATTGTTCCACGTTTAGCAGTTTGTGGTTTCTCTCGTTCGTAATAAACAATCTGAAGTTTAGACAAACCATAATCATCCGAGATTTGACCTAAAACATAGTTCTTGGCCACCTTTAAACTGTCCGGTGCGTTGTTCACATTAATCGTTGGGAACTGATCTTTGACAATAGTAAGCTGATAATTGAGTTTTTCATAGTTTTTCACCTTATCATTTGAAGTAAGAATTTGATAATCTGTATTTTGAACTATATTTTTAGATAAAAAAAAGGTGTTTTCTGTTTTCAAAAAAGAAGAATTAGAAATTCCGTCAATCCACTCTACGTTTTGTGTAGCTTGTGTGTTCATTTTCCAAGTCACACGCGTTCCTTCCGGAATAACAGCATTTCCTGTTCCTTTGATAGTTTCTGATTTTTTATTCAAATACGAAGGAAAGTTCAACTGCATTTCAAAATTAGCAATCGATGGAACAGTTATCACTTTCAATTCATAATCCGGAGAAGAAATAGCATTTCCCTCCACGTGGAACAAAATATTTTCTGAAGGCTTTGCCATCTTAAATTGAAACTCTCCTGCTTTAGATGATTCCATAAAATAACTTTCGTCGTCAATAAAAATCATAGCGTTCTCAGGAACTATTTTTCCTTCCGTTTTAATACGAAGAATAAAATCCTTTCCTTGTTCAGTTTGTAAATTCAAATTAAGAACTACAAATTTAAATGGAGCAGGCGGCAAAAAAGTCGAATTAAAGTGTACTACTCTATTCAAACTTTGAGAAATCATCTTGCTATTACCCGAGAAATAAAAGAAAGCAAATAGCAATACTGGAATCAAAGCCAAAGGAAAATATTTCCTGTTAACATTGTAGTTTATGGCGTTCCCAAAAGGAATTGGTTGCAATGCATTCGCTTTTTGTTCAATCGAAGCGGCTAATAATTCCGATTTGATTTGATGCTCATTCGGATTTGATAATTGTAAGAAGTTAGTCAGCTTGTCGCTCACTTCCGTAAAATGATTTCCAATAATTGCCGAAGCCTGATTGTAATCGATTCCTTTTTGAAGTTTGAATAATTTAAAAATTGGAAACAAAATAAAACGGAACAACAAATACACTTCTACTCCAACGAAAGTCCAAAATAAAATGGTTCTTCCCATAGGCTTAAGCCAAAGAAAATATTCAACAAAAAGCGTAAATAGAAAATACAACAATCCTAAACCGATAAAGAAAATAGTTCCCCGTATCAATTCGTTGGTATAAAACTTCCTGATGAAAGCTTCTAATTTTTGATAAATAAATTGCTGATTTTCCAAAATTTCTGCTTTGTTTTTTGTAACCAATAAAAGTAATAATTTATATGAATAAAGAAATGTTAAAAATCACCAAACTCATTAATCTTACATTATCTCATTTTCAGATAATAACATGAGAAATCGAATTTGTATCTTCGCAAAAAATTTACAGCAATGTCTAAACAAGTTCGGGTGCGTTTTGCACCAAGTCCAACTGGACCTTTACATATTGGCGGAGTTCGTACCGCATTATTCAATTATTTATTTGCCAAAAAAAACAATGGTGTTTTCTTCTTGAGAATTGAAGATACGGACCAAAATCGTTTTGTTCCCGGTGCTGAAGAATATATCATGGAAGCACTGGAATGGTTAGGAATTGCGCCAGATGAAACCATTGGCAAAAATGAAAAATTTGGTCCATACCGTCAAAGCGAAAGAAAAGATTTGTACCAACAATATGCTGCTGAATTAATCAATTCCGGAAATGCGTATTATGCTTTTGATACAGCAGAAGCTTTGGATGCAGCAAGAAAACTAGAAGAAGAACAAGGAAAAACCTTTATATACAATCATACTAACAGAGAAAAACTGGACACTTCGCTAGTGATTTCTGCAGACGAAACTGCTAAAAGAATTGCTGCTGGAGAACATTATGTCATCCGTTTTAAAACTCCGGTAAACGAAACCTTGCATTTGCATGACATCATTCGTGGTGATGTGAAATTTGAAACGAATCTTTTAGATGATAAAGTATTGTTTAAAAGTGACGGAATGCCAACGTATCATTTGGCTAATATTGTGGATGATCATTTAATGGAAACATCTCATGTAATTCGTGGTGAAGAATGGTTGCCATCGATGCCTTTACACGTTTTATTATACAGAGCGTTTGGTTGGGAAGCACCGGAATTTGCACATTTACCATTGATTATGAAACCTGTTGGAAACGGAAAATTATCCAAACGTGACGGCGACAAAATGGGATTTCCTGTATTTCCATTGGATTGGAAAACTGCAGAAGGCATTTCGTCGGGTTACAGAGAAAAAGGATTTTTCCCGGAAGCCGTAATCAACTTTTTAGCATTATTAGGTTGGAATGACGGAACGGATAAAGAATTATTCTCGCTGGAAGAATTAGTTGCAGCATTTGACTTGAACAGAGTTCATAAGGCTGGAGCTAAATTTGATCCGGAAAAAAACAAATGGTTCAATCACCAGTATTTAATCAAGCAGGAAGATGCAACTTTGGCGAAAGCCTATGCTCCTATTTTGGCTGAAAAAGGGTTTTCTGTAGATGAAAGTGTATTAACAAAAGTGGTTTCTTTGATCAAAGAACGCGCGCATTTTGTTTCTGAATTTTGGGAAATGAGTGATTTCTTTTTTGTGGCTCCAACAGCGTATGATGAAAAAGCAAGCAAAAATTGGAAAGCAGAAACTCCGGCATTAATGCAGGAATTAATTTCTGTTGTGGAAGAAATCACCGATTTTACTTCTATGAATATTGAAACCATTGTGAAAGACTGGATGACGAAAAACGAAATTGGAATGGGAAAAGTAATGCAACCGTTTCGTTTGAGTTTGGTTGGCGCGCTGAAAGGTCCTCACCTATTTGATATCGTTGAAGTAATTGGAAAAGACGAAACGATAAAAAGAATTCAAAAAGCAATCGCTACTTTGTAGCTTTTAAACACAAAGTTATCCAAGAAAGGCTCAAAGTTCACTAAATAAACGTAGTGAACTTTGAGCCTTCTTACTTTCATTCTTATATGATTAGCTACAAATAAATAATCAAATTACCATTCAGTATTCCTGGATTCCCTTTGAAATTGACTCCTAAATTCTTGTTGTTCAAGTTTTCAAGCATGTTATTGACTCCATATTGATAGGAAACATTAGCTCTGAAATGACGAACACCAAACGTGATTCCAACCGTTGGATAAAAATTAAAATTTGAAATCTCCCTAATATCTTTGGCTAGCAACGTTGTCCCAGAAATGACATTGTTTTCATCAGAGTTATCTATATTTAATTTTCCATTTACCTGAACAATTGGGCCAAACTCAATACTCAAATGATTTTCAACCAATTTATAACTTACTTGTAAAGACACTTGAGCTGACGCCAATTTATAATTAACATCTTCCTGTACCAAAGTCAAAGTATTCGTTGCAACAGAAAAATTATTTTCGCTAAATTGAATGTTATACACCATATCCCAATTATTATAGAAATTTCCCCGCATAGAAAGTCCCGCATTCCAACCCAAATCAGGTTTAGTTTGGAAATTATCCGTATTCAGGGTAAATTGATTGACTCCAAAACTGATTCCTATCCTATTTGAATCCCTATATTTATATTGGGAGAAGGCTGTTATCGATAGTAAAGCAAAAAATAAAGTAAGCGCTATCTTTTTCATATAATTGAAATTTACAAAGACAAACCTAAAGATTTTTTGTAAATTGTGAGATAATTTTTAACTAATAATACAAACATTATGGATATTGCATTAATTATCTTACTGGTCTTTGGTTTCTTCATTTTACTGTCGTCCTTTTTTACAGTAAAACAACAAACAGCTGTTGTTGTAGAGCGATTTGGAAAATTTTTAAGTATCAGACAATCTGGTTTACATTTGAAAATTCCGTTAATCGATAGAATTGCAGGACGTGTGAATCTAAAAATTCAACAATTAGATGTTATCATTGAAACAAAAACCAAAGACAACGTTTTTGTTAAGCTTAAAGTTTCGGTTCAATTTATGGTTATCAAAGAAACTGTTTATGATGCTTTTTATAAACTAGAATATCCACACGATCAAATTACTTCTTATGTATTTGATGTCGTTCGTGCTGAAGTTCCAAAATTAAAACTAGATGATGTTTTTGAAAGAAAGGATGATATTGCCATTGCTGTAAAAAGAGAATTGAATGAAGCCATGACTACTTACGGATACACGATTATCAACACTTTAGTAACAGATATTGATCCGGATATTCAAGTGAAAAATGCCATGAATAGAATTAATGCGGCTGATAGAGAAAAAACAGTAGCTGAATTTGAAGCAGAAGCATCCAGAATTAGAATTGTAGCCAAAGCCGAAGCTGAAGCCGAAAGCAAAAGATTACAAGGACAAGGTATTGCGAACCAAAGAAGAGAAATTGCCAAAGGTTTAGTGGAAAGTGTAGATGTTTTGAACAGAGTTGGGATAAATTCTCAGGAAGCTTCAGCATTGATTGTTGTGACACAACATTATGATACACTTCAAGCTATTGGTGCTGATGCAAATTCTAATCTGATTTTATTGCCTAATTCTCCACAAGCTGGAAGTGATATGCTCAACAATATGATTGCTTCGTTCAGTGCTTCCAATCAAGTGGGTGAATTGATGAAAAAAAGAGGTGAAAAAAGAACTTCAAGAAGAGAAAAAAATATAGAAATTCCTGAAAAACCAGAAGCTCCAGAAAGCCCGGAAACAGAAGAATAATTTACTAGAATTCATTAAAAAAGAGGCTTAATTGCCTCTTTTTATTTTTTTAATCCATTTGATTACGTACGGTAATGCAATGTTTAAGATTGTTCCGTATGACCCTGAAAAGGCCGATAAAGAAGAACCAACAACTCCACTTACTAGATTCATTGGCGTTATGCTTTCTTTTGTTTTTTGAAAACCATAAGCCAATTTCTGATAACTGATTTCTTGTTCAATCTTTAAAATTTCAAGTTCCCTTTCAATTTGAGCATACGAAGAATATTTTTTGGTTTCCATAAGTTAGTCGTTAAAAAATATTTCTGAAAATTTCTCTAAAATTGGTCCTTCAACGATTTTATCTTTTATAGAAAATAAAATTCCTGTAATCACAAGATAAACTCCTCCAACGATTAAAAATCCCAAAGCGTAACTATCTAAAGCGATACCTATAGCTAACGCTGCGGCAACAGAACAAAACAGTAAAACCATACTGAAACACAATAAAATCAATGAAAATTTTATGATCATCGTTGTTGATTTCATTGCAACCTTGAAACCCCACAATTTATAATACGCCACAGTACTTTCTAAATAAGCTTTGGCTTGTTCTTGAATGTTTTCTGTATTTTCTTTTAGTTCTTCAAAGGCCATGAATTTGTTTTTAGGATTTGATACAATAGGTAAATCAAAATTATTTTTGAAGTTTTGCGTTCTGCCTCTTTAGCTCCGCTAATTTTTCTTCTAAGAATGAAATTACATCTTCGGTCTTGTGACTCATATTTGAAACCAGTTCTTCATAAGTTTCTTCTAAATCAAATTTTGCACTTGTAAATTTATCTTTCAATTCTAAAGATGCGTTGTCCAATTTATTTTTTAATTCACATTTAACATCATCAAAACCATCTTTAATTTTTCCTCTTGTTTTAGAACCTTTATCCGGAGCAAATAAAATTCCAATTCCAGCTCCGATAGCTGCTCCTGTCAAAAGAGCCAATACTGTATTTCCCGTATTATTCGACATGATTCTTAATTTTAAAAGTTTGTTTCATAAAGATACGAATTTATTAACAACAACCCGTTAACAACTCGTTAAAGTGTAATTTTACAAAATAAAAAGCAAATAAAAGCGAGCTGTTTAATGTTTATTTGAATTCTATATTGATTGTCATTTGTTTTAAAAAACTACCTTAAAATCAATTTATGAACCTCGTTTTTAATTGGAAATAATTATTAAAAAAACTTTTTTTATAAGAAATTACAATAATAAAAAAAGCCCTCTAAGAAGAGAGCTTTTAATTGATAAAATCTATTTAAAAATAAATCTTAAAATTTAAGATCATTTAATAATTGTAACACTTTTTCGTTTTTCTCGTTCGTTTTTAATTCTGAAAGTTGTGTTTCAAAAAGACTAAAATTATTCAAATCATTTTGCAAATTTTCAACAGCTAAAATTCTAACGGCTGCCATTTGACTTTTTAACGACATCGTGTATAATTTTGTCAAAGCTTCTTCTTCAATGTCTTTTACTTGAACTTTATCTGAATGATGTAAAATCAAATTAGAAAACAACAAGGAGTTATTGTCATTCTTGATGTTTTTGACAATAGTCTGAATAATTAAACTGTAATTATCAATACTTTTTATGTTTTCAACAATGCTGTTTAAAATCAAATTAGCATTGTTTTCATCCTTTTCTTTTACATATTTATTGATTTCTTTTTGAGTATTCATCAATAAATTTTCCTCTTTTTTACCTTTCTCTTCCCAAGCATCTTTCAATCCAACGGTTTTATTAAAGACAATTTTCCCTTCGGTTGTATCTTTATCTACATTGAAATAACCCAAACGCTGAAACTGGAATTTCTCTCCAGATTGAACCGTTGCTAAACTTGATTCTACAAATCCTTTTACAATTTGTAACGAACTAGGATTCATAAATTCTAAGAAATTTTTCTCTTTATGACTGTCTGGTGCTTCATCAATAAACAAGCGATCATAGAGACGAACTTCTGCTTCTAAAGCATGTTGTATAGAAACCCAGTGCAAGGTTCCAGCCACTTTCCTTTGACTGGCTTCGCTCCCACTTCCGCTTCTGCTATCTTCGTCATACGTTACATGAATCTCTGTAATATTGCCAGCAGCATCTTTTATAACACTTTCTCCTTTAATGATATACGCGTTTTTTAGACGTACTTCTCGGCCTAAACTCAATCGGAAAAACTTCGCCGGAGCATCTTCTAAAAAGTCTTCTCTTTCAATAAATAATTCTTTTGAAAAAGGAACTTTTCTAAATCCTGCACTTTCATCTTCCTGATTATTTTCTGCTTCCAGCCATTCTTCTTTATCTTCCGGATAATTCGTAATTACTAATTTTATTGGATCTAAAACCGCCATAACTCTTGGAGCAGTTTTATTCAAATCTTCGCGCAAGCAAAATTCCAAAAGTGAAAAATCGATTATATTTTCTCTTTTGGCAACACCAATAATTTCACAAAACTTACGAATAGAATTCGCTGTATAACCCCTTCTTCTCAATCCTGAAATCGTTGGCATTCTAGGATCGTCCCAACCATTTACTATATTTTCCTGTACCAATTGCAACAGTTTTCGCTTGCTCATTACGGTGTAATTCAAGTTCAAACGCGCAAATTCATATTGATGTGGTTTTACTTTTGAGTCATCATAAATTTGGTCCAAAAACCAGTTGTATAATTCTCTGTGCATAACAAATTCTAACGTACAAATAGAATGTGAAATTTGCTCTATATAATCACTTTCGCCATGTGCAAAATCATACATTGGATAGATTTTCCAATCGTTTCCGGTTCTATGATGATGGCGGTGTAAAACACGATACATCAATGGATCACGCATCAACATATTAGTAGAAGTCATATCAATTTTGGCACGCAAGACATGGCTTCCCTCTGGGAAATCTCCGTTTTTCATTCCTTCAAACAAAGTCAAATTTTCTTCAACAGAACGGTTTCTAAAAGGTCCATCAACACCTGGTTGCGTAGGTGTTCCTTTTTGCGCAGCCATATCTTCTGAAGATTGGCTGTCGATGTAAGCGGTACCGTTTTTAATCATTTTTACAGCCCAATCGTACAATTGTTGGAAGTAATCAGAAGCATATCGTTCTTCGGCCCAATTAAAACCCAACCATTGTAAATCTTCTTTAATAGCATCTACATATTCTTGCTCTTCTTTGGCTGGATTTGTATCGTCAAAACGTAAGTTCACTGGCGCATTGTACTTTAAACCCAATCCAAAATTCAAACATATAGATTTGGCATGACCTATGTGTAAATACCCATTAGGCTCTGGTGGAAAACGGAAACGTAATTTATCTTGAGGAAAACCGTTTGATAAACTGTCTTCAATGATTTGTTCTATAAAATGGAGTGATTTTTCTTCAGTTGACATTTTTTTGTTTTATTTTAGCAAAGGTAAAAAAGTTTAAGGTTTAATGTTTACTGTTTCCATAGAAACCTATGAAAAGTTAGCAATTGCACTTTAAACTTTACACCATAAACAAAAAATATAATAATGGGAATCATAAAACTTAAAAATATCAGAACCTACTCCTATCATGGTTGTTTAATCGAGGAAGGAAAAATTGGGTCTGACTATACCGTAAATTTAGAAGTGAAAACTGATTTGAGGAAATCCAGTATCTCAGATGATTTGAAAGATACTGTTGATTACGTGCTCTTGAATCGTATAGTTGTAGAAGAAATGGCCATTCGTTCAGACCTATTAGAACATGTGGCACACCGTATTTTGACCAGAATATTTGAAGAAATTCCTGAAATATCTAGAATTGTTGTTGCAGTTTCTAAACTCAATCCTCCTATTGGCGGTGATGTTGAAGCAGTTACTATAGAAATGGAAGAATATAGAAGTTAAATAAGAAATGTTTAAAAAGGATAAAAAAATATTTTTTGAAACTTTTAAACTTTAAGCTTTTAAACTTTAAACTTTTTAAGTACTTTTGCCATCCGTTTAACAATGGCGTCGTGGCCGAGCGGCTAGGCTGGGCTCTGCAAAAGCTCCTACTCCGGTTCGAATCCGGACGATGCCTCAAGAAGAGATACAGCAATGTGTCTCTTTTTTTTATGTCTTATTACAAGGAACGAAGTAATCCTAGTTTTGGCTCAACATATTTCCTGTTAATGTGATTGCTTCGTACGTTGCAATGACAGTAATTAGGTGTTTTTTGTGTTTCTAAATTATTAAGAAATTAAGTTTCATTAAGTCTAAACACTTAATTTTTCTTAGTTACTTAATAGTTTAAATAAAAAAGCCTTAATTCTAAATTGATTTAGAGTCAAGGCTTCTACTATTTTATAAAAATTATGATTTATTGATTATCAATCTTTTCAAACGCTTTTTTAACCATCGCTTTTTCTTCTGGGAACCAACCTTGAGTGATTAAAACCATCCCAAAAACCATCATTACAACACTTATTCCTTTTTTAATTTTAAGAATATTTACTGGTGTTAGTTTTGTTTTTAATTGCTTAGCTAATAATATTTTAATACAATCAATAAACAAATAAGAAGCTATCACTGATATAAAAAAAGTAATCATTCTAGAGGTTTGTATTTCTAGTTTTGGTCCAACAGAAATAATGATTGCCAACCAAAAACCAAGAACACCTATATTGATAATGTTTAACAAAAACCCTTTTATAAAAAGACTTAAATAGTTTTTTTTCACTATTTCTCTATCAATACTATCGGTATTAATTTTTTCTTCTTTTTTTAATTGTATGAAGGAAATTATACCATAAACTAGCATCAATACACCACCAAAAATAAAAAGTGCTGGTTGATCTTTTAAACTTTGAATCAGCCTATAACTTCCTAAATAAGCAATTCCTATAAAAACAATATCTCCAGAAACTACTCCTAAATCAAAAACTAAAGCCGCTCTAAATCCTTTTATAATACTTGTTTCAAGTAAAATAAAAAAAACTGGACCTATCATAAAACTCAAGAAAATTCCCCAAGGAATACCAGATAAAATATCGTTTACCATTAAAAATAAAAATTTATTACTCTAAAATGAAAAGCAAAGTACTACTATTTTTCTAAAATAGTACCACCAATGAAAACTTCCTTGTTTATCTGTTTTGGTTTTCCGTAGATAAAAATAGAGCCTCCAGCTTTCACTTTTGCATCCACTAATATTGTTGCGTATATTTCTGATTTTCCTCCAGCAGCAACGCTAATTGATGTTTGTGAGGTATGTAAATCAATTGCTTTCAAAATACCACCCGAAGTAATAACAACATCTTGATTTGTAGCTTTTCCGGAAATATCAATAATTCCACCTGCAGTAGCTTTTACATTCACTTTATCAACATCCATTTCAATGTTAATCTCTGCTCCTGATTTTGCATTCAAATCCAACATTGTTTGTTTGAAATCAGTATCACTTGAAACGTAACTTCCCTCGCTCGCACTGATACTTTCAATATTTTTAAAATATAGTTTTATTGTAATAGCATCACCGGATAATAATTGTGGAAATGGCATTCTGATTTTCAATTCGCCATTTTTATTTACTGTTTCTACTTCATCTGCTCGATCTCCAGTGATAACTATTTTGTTTTCTGAAGCTAGAATTAATTTTACATTGATTTTATCAAATACTTTTACTTCATCAAAATCTCCTAAGTTTCGGGTTACCTGGGCATTTGTAAATTGACTTAAAAATACAAAGGCAATAATCACTAATTTGTTCATTTTTTTTATTTAATTGGTTCTTCAATTCTTCTTAAAAAATTAAAATCCAGTTGTTTTTTAACTAAATCAGCATTTTTTACTTTAACGTAAATTTCATCTCCTAATTGTAATAATTTACCAGAAGTTGCGCCAGTTAGTGCATATTGTTTTTCATCAAAGGTATAATAATCGTCTTTAATATCACGAATTCTACACATTCCTTCACATTTATTTTCGATAATTTCTACATAAATTCCCCATTCTGTCACACCAGAAATTACGCCTAAAAATTCTTGATCTTGATGATCTTGCATGTATTTTACCTGCATGTATTTGATAGAATCACGTTCCGCATTAGTTGCCAATCCTTCCATTGTTGACGAATGCAAACATTTTGTTTCATAGGTTTCTTCATCAACTGATTTACCTCCATCTAAATAATATTGCAATAAACGGTGCACCATTACATCCGGATAACGGCGAATTGGTGAGGTAAAATGCGAATAATATTCAAAAGCTAAACCGTAATGTCCTATGTTATCCGTAGAATATTTGGCTTTACTCATACTTCTAATGGCAAGCGTATCTATTAAATTTTGTTCTTTTTTTCCGTTAACTTCTTCCATCAAAGCATTCAATGATTTTGAAATATCTCCTTTGTTACGGAAATCAATTTTATAACCAAACTTGGCAATCAAAGTCTGCATTGCAATTAATTTATCTTCATTAGGCTCGTCGTGAATCCTATAAATGAAGGTTTTCTTTTGTTTACCAATATATTCCGCTACTTTTTTATTGGCCAAAAGCATGAATTCTTCAATTAAATGATTGGCATCTTTAGAAACTTTAAAATAAACACCTTGAGGTTCACCAGCTTCATCTAAATTGAATTTTACTTCAACTTTATCAAAAGAAATCGCTCCATCGGCCATTCTTCTTTTTCTAAAAATTTTAGCTAATTCATCCATTTTAAGCGTCGCAGCAACTATTTCTGGAGAAACTTTATACGAACTACCTGTAATCGAAATTTCTTCCGGAATTACGTCATCTTTGGTTTCTATAATATACTGTGCTTCTTCGTAAGCAAAACGCTGATCGGAATAAATTACAGTTCGACCAAACCATTGATTGACAACTTGTGATGTTTCAGTGATTTCAAATATAGCAGAGAACGTATATTTCTCTTCATTTGGACGTAATGAACAAGCGAAATTTGATAATACTTCGGGTAACATTGGCACTACTCTATCCACTAAATATACCGAAGTTGCTCTTTGATATGCTTCGTCATCTAAGATTGTTCCTTCTTGCAAATAATACGAAACATCGGCAATGTGAATACCAATTTCGTAATTTCCGTTCTCTAATTTTTTGAAAGAAAGTGCATCATCAAAGTCTTTTGCATCTTTTGGATCAATAGTGAATGTCAACGTATCGCGCATATCACGACGGTTTGCAATTTCACTTTCCTCTATTGAAGTGTCTATTTTTTGTGCAAACGTTTCCACTTCAATAGGAAACTCTGATGGTAAACCGTATTCAGCTAGAATAGCATGAATCTCTGTATCGTGTTCTCCTGGTTTCCCTAAAACTTTTATTACAGAACCAAAAGGACTATCTGCTCTGGCTGGCCAATCTTCGATATGAACTAAAACTACATCACCTTGCTCTGCTTCTCCTATTTTATCTTTTGGAATAAAAATATCAGTATACATTTTTGGATTTGCAGTTGAAACAAAAGCAAAATTTGCTTGAATATCAATGACACCAACAAAGTCTGTTTTATGTCTTTCAAGAACCTCAATCACTTCACCTTCAGGTCTTTTTCCTTTTCTTCGATTGTAAACGTATACTTTTACAATATCTTTATCTAAAGCATGATTCAAATTATTGGTAGGAATAAAAACATCATCTTCTAAATCAGCGCAAACAAAATAAGCTGTTTTACGTCCGGTCATATCAATTTTACCTTCGTAATAATCTTTACTTACTGCTTTTATCAAATATTTTCCAGGTTCGGATTCAATAATTTTATTTTGAGAAACCAAAATCTTCAAATCTTTTATAATTTGATTTCTGCTTTCGGTATCGTCGAGTTCTAGCTTTGCTCCTATTTGTTTGTAATTGAATGCTTTATTAGCACTTTGC